>OMYE01000244.1 GCA_900315145.1 uncultured Pseudomonadota bacterium
CGAAACTGAATGCTACAGAAGGTGCAAGACCGACAATCTGACTTAAATCAGTAACATGCTTTCTTGATGGGATAAATTCAAACATGCCGTTATCAGCTTGGTCTCTTACTGCCCCCATGAAGTAGTCACCGGCCTTAAAGTTGGATTCTTCTGATACAGCCTTTGTTGCCGCAACAACTGATGCAGTATCTCCGTCATATGCACTCTTATCATTGACATCACTGTCAAAGCTGATGTTTTCATCTGCTATCAGTAAAGATACAGGCTTGGCGCAGTAGTCTGGGCTCTTGTCAGGATAAGGGTCTGCCGCATTAACATGCCCCATCTTCAACTGATTTTCTTCATAGGAGGTACCCTGATTGGTAAGACTTGAGTGGGCAAAATATCTTGCTGTCTGATAAAGCATTTCACCGACAGGATTACCCCAGTCATGACATCTACCACCGGATTCCGCCGCCATCTTTTTAAGGTTGTCATCCAGATTACGCGGACACTTGGCATATACACCGCCGCCGTTCGGAGCCCCGTTGAAGCCACCTTCCTTGGCCGCAATATTCATACGGTCAAGAGTACCTACAATACCACAAACGGTATTTTTGCCGGTACATCCGGTCTTCTTAGGATCTGACAGAATACTGAAATCGAAATCGCCGGCCATGTGGCCTTTTTCACTTATAGTATGAATTTCCTTATTGAAATCACCGATATTCGCTCTTAAGGCACCGCCCTTGATATTATTCTCCCAGCTGCCTGAAAGAAGACCAAACTTCATACGGGGAGTATCGCCCTGACCATACTGCTGTAATAGGCCTGACGGCTGCCAGATAGGATAAGCTTCTGTACCGTAATTGTAGCAGCTGTCATTATCATGAAACTCCTCGGTACAAGCAACTACAGCGATACCTCTGGTCTGAACTCCACCGGTGAATAGATCAACACTTGTAGGCTGACTGCCACTTGCTTTTTTACTTCTGTCGATACGTTTCTGCGATACAGAGCCGATGGCGTCATTCTGATTACTATTTGTCTGACGGCTTGCCCAGTCCCAGATATATGCCGGATCAGATCCTTCCTTAGGAGCTTTTCCAGGTACCGCAGTGTTCTGCACCAGACCGAAACGCAAATATGAAGGGGACCAGCGCATGGAATCATCAGTTCCGTCATTGTCATTTGCATGCGTCTTACTGTCAGGAGATGCCACTAGAAAATAATATGCATTTATTATCCCGTCTTTTTCTGTTGTACCGGATAAACTGGTGAAATCACTTACACTGAGTTTATAGTCGTACATAGAATCGGAAAGCACCTTACCCCATGCGTGAGAATCTCTCACCACACGTGAATGAACAAGCAAGTTGTTTTAGCGTCTCCTGAACGTAAATCCTTCCCCTTGGTAGAGCTGTACGCACGGGCTCCGCCATACAAAACCTTTCTGATTACATCAATACGGCTGGAGGTAACATAACTTAGGAAGTTACCACTCCATTCATCACTTGCAGGACAATATTTAACTGTTCTTTCAGTTTTGTCGGTATCTGCCCACATGCTCAAAGAAACTTTTTTAGCCTTTGCATGACTTACAGGAACCCAGTATCCCGGGAACTTGTTAGCTGTAGTCTGGTTGGCACCATCACGAACATCATTGTGCGGAGGTGGATTGGTCAAATCAGTAGTTCCATCAACATACTTGTAACAGTATTTGTGATCAAACAGCCCGTAGTAATCAAATGACGGGTCAAACATAATTTCCAGTTTACCATCACCATCAAGGTCAGTGTAATCTGAATATGCTTCAGTAAACAGGTTATGCTCACGCCCCATGGTTATCATAACCAGCGGAGCAATGCCCAGACCGCCGACGCCAAATGGGATATTTGTAGGTTCCCCTCGCATGATCATCGCTTTTTCGTCATCTGACAAATTATCACTAGAATCAGCGTAGACAATCCCAGTTGAGGTAGCAATGCCTAAGGAGCCTAGTAATACTAGCGTATTAATGGCTCTGGAAAGGTTTGTTAATCTTGCCATTTTTCCCTCTCTTTTCATGAAAAAAAATCTTGAAACTCATTCCATGTAGAAATACAAACTTGTGTTTTGTTATTTAAGATTTAATTGTATTTTTTCGTTGTTTTTCTTTCGGAATTTGCCATTTTGTTAAAAGCAATAACCAACAACAAAAAAGAAAAGTGCTCATTTTTACATTTAAAAAAACAAAAAACATTTTTCTTTTTATATTTAATAACAATAGAATTATGAGGAATTTCTTAAATTTTATTAAATATATATTAATAAATTCATTTAATATTTTTCTATAAAATATTTTCTGTATTGATATTTTTTATTCTCGAGATAAAAAATAAAGAATCGGACAATTATGATTTTTTTTGTTTATAGATGAATCACTGTGGTATAAAATGCCACTGTTTTTTTACGAGCGGTTGA
>OMYE01000243.1 GCA_900315145.1 uncultured Pseudomonadota bacterium
ACACGGTGAAGATATCCAAGACGTTCGCACAATAGGTCGAATAATGCTATTGGGCACGGCATATTTTTTAGAAGATTTATTTGAAAATTATGTAATTTGTGTCAATGGTGTATGGCAACCGTTCGGAGTGATTGAGGATGATTGATAAAGGCGATATTTTATTGTTCGGCAAATACCCACAAGGGGAAAATGGAGAAGTAAAGCCTATCGAGTGGATTATCCTTGATATAGATGTTGATAAGGCAGTACTGTTAAGCCGTTATGCACTAGCTTATAAACAATTTCATAAAAAGGGTGAAGGTGTAACCTGGGAAGAATGTGATCTTAGAAAATGGCTGAATTATGATTTTATTAAAACAGCGTTTTCTTCTCAAGAAAGAAGGGATATAAGACTCACAAAATTAATAAATGGTGAATACCCTGAAGACGAATTTGTAAACGTAGAATGTGGAGAAGATACAGAAGATTATGTATTTATTTTAAATTATATGGAAATAACTACAGCGTTTGAGGAAAACAAGGATATTTTTAAATGTGAACCTACTGATTATATTTTAAAACAAGGAATTAATAAATGTAACACTGGTTCATGGTTGCTTCGTTCTGGTTGGTGTCCTGAGTTAAATATTTCTGAAAAAACGGTTATATATTCTGATGGTGATATAAACCCTAGTTCTCAGGATCAATTTAATCTTATCCGGCCGGTTATAGAAATAAACTTTAGTTATAAATATTTTCATTGGGAAAACAAATACCAAGAGTATACAAAAAAATATTTTAACAAAGATTGTAAAGACTGTTCTAAGAGAACAGCTAGAGAAATTTACGATTTAGGTTTTAAAAGAGCTTTACGAGTAATACTTAAAGGAATTAATAAGAAATGATCGCAGCCGAACTAATTGAAACATTCAGAGAAGAAGAAGCGTTATATAGCTTTTCTAACAAGTTCAAAGGTGGAAAGATAGCTTCATACATTTCATATTCACAAGTTCCTGACTACCTTAAAAATTCTGAAGTGAAAGCATGGGATTGTTACGAAGTTAATGATGATAAAGTTTTGTTTATTGTAGTTAAGGAGATCAGAGATTAATAATGGATTATAGAAACTTTTTACGTCTGGAACATGATATACATTCCTACCTTATGGGAATCAGTGAGAACGGCAGAATTTACAACCGGTCATTTGAATACACTGTACGCACCTCTTTGATGAGTATCGGAATCAGAGTAGGCTTTATTCACATCGAGATTGAAGTTGAAACTTTCATGGATGAAAACCCGATCAAGATGTCAGTAGGCGAACACCTGTTGTATAACGGTACCTATCCGAACGTGAACATATATGACTGTATGGACAGCCACGACAAGCGCATTATCGAAGAGATTTTCAAAATAGTATCGAACTACAATCTGGCAGAGAATACCGGAGAAGAATAACCGGTAATTTATCCTAAAAAGGCCGTAAAAACACGGCCTTTTCTTTTGTATGATTTTTTCTTACATTTTGTGACAAAAATCATTGTTTTTTGTCCGAATTTTACTTACAATTTAAAGATTATCTAAAGAAATTGTGAGCCGTATCTTCACCGCTTGGTGTGAACAATCCGGAGAACCTCTGCTCTGGAACTGGATTAAGAACGACGGCAAAGAACCAACTATCGAACGTCTGAACGCCGATCTGCTTGTTAGTGACATCGAGTACCCTAACCTTGAGGATTTCATTCAGTCCGCTATCGAATGGCCAGGCTTTCCGGTAGAACTGCATGAAGCCTTTGTCCGCGCTTCAAAGGATAGTGAAGCAACCGACAGTGATTTTCACTACGGTATTGCTTTACTTCAGCGCATAAGCGACGTTGATCCGGCAAATCTTAACGATGTGTACATCACTGACGCAGACCTTGACGGCGAATGGGAACTTGTGACCGCATACGGCAACGACACCGAAGCAAGCAGAGAAGCCCTTCAAACTGAAATGGCGGAAATTCAGCTGAATAAGGCCAGCGGTTGGGTAATCGTTGACGGCAAAGTTTACTACAGAGTAGTAGAGACCGTCATTGTAGATGATGAAGGTAATGAAATTGACTCACGTCTATTCAGTGAAGCTTCGGTTTTTGAAGACTGCAACTGTTACGACATTATTTTTGACGAAGTCAATGTTCACGACATTGATGAAGCGCAAGAGTACATAAACGAATACAACTATGATCGTTATGTAGACCTCTACCTTTGCATAACCACAAGCGCATACAACATCAATGAGTCAGCTGTAGAACTCACTGATGTGGAAATTGAACTCGAACAGTGCTGTATCGGTGAAACCTTAAACCGTATCGAA
>OMYE01000241.1 GCA_900315145.1 uncultured Pseudomonadota bacterium
TGTTCCTCACAGATAAAGCCAAAGAACTTAAAGAAGCTTATGACTCCGTATCCAATGAGATGGGGAATATTTATTATCGTGATTTTACGGATAAAGAGATTCTTCAGTTTGAAGAGTATCTTAACCGCATCAGGGTAAACCTTGAGGAATGGAGTGACAAATGAGTATCTGTATTAAAGATCAGATTCAGAACATGAATCTTGTTATAGGGTGCACTGTTGGATGTCCGTACTGCTATGCCAGAAACAATACGAGGCGTTATCACATCATAGATGATTTTGAAAAGCCACAGTTTTTTCAAGGAAAGCTTCGTATGATGGAAAAGAAAAAGCCGCAGAATTTTCTGCTGACCGGCATGAGCGATCTCTCGGGCTGGCATGAGGAATGGAGAGAGGAAGTCTTTAAAAAGATAGCAGAGAATCCTCAGCACCAGTTTCTTTTTCTTACCAAACGACCGGATCTTCTGTCTTTTGAAACAGATCTTGATAATGCATGGTTTGGCGTTACAGTTACGAGAAAGTCTGAGTTATGGCGTATTGATGCACTGCGGAGCAATGTGAAGGCAAAAAAATATCATGTTACCTTTGAGCCTTTGTTCGATGATCCGGGTAAGGTTGATCTTACAGGCATTGACTGGATTGTGGTGGGAACCATGACAGGTGCAAAGAGCAGGACTGTTAAAACAGATCCCGGGTGGGCTTATTCATTGACAGAACAGGCTCATGAACTGAACATTCCTGTATTCTGGAAAGAAGATCTTGTTCCGATTATGGGAGAAGAAATGATACAGGAAATGCCGGATGCTTTTAACAAAGTGCTGGAGGAACAGAGGATATGGAACAACCAGAAATCAAAGTAAATCATATAGAAACAAAAAGTGTAATGACAAAATCGAATACTCCTATTGGAGGATATTCGGTGAATCCCTATGTGGGGTGTCCCCATGCCTGTAAATACTGCTACGCATCTTTTATGAAACGCTTTACAGGGCATACGGAGGAATGGGGAACTTTCATGGATGTGAAAGACTGGCCTGAAATAAAGAATCCAAAGAAGTATGCCGGCCAGAAGGTGATCATTGGAACAGTTACGGATGGTTATAATCCGCTAGAGGAAACATATAAAAATACAAGAAGACTTCTGGAAGAACTAAAGGACAGTGGTGCGGACATACTTATCTGCACAAAGTCAGACCTTGTACTAAGAGATCTGGATCTGCTAAAAGAGATCAATGAAAATAGCAGACTTACAGTATCATGGTCAATCAATACTCTCGATGAAGAGTTTAAAGATGATATGGATGCGGCAGTAAGCATAGAAAGAAGGCTTGCTGCAATGAAAGAGGTATATGCGGCAGGCATTCGTACAATTTGCTTCATTTCACCCGTGTATGGGTGGAAAAAGTATAACAAGATTTAACAGAACTGTCACTTTATGGAAATCTAAAAAGATTAGAGAAATAGCCAGAGGAAGCCGTAAAAATGTTTTCGTGAGGATACGAAAAATGAGCGTCTATGATATAATGACAAGCATCATAGCACGCAAAGGACTTACGGCAGCAATGGAAATTAGAAATTATTCCAAGAAAAGCGGAAAAGACGAAATATCAAAACAAGCCTGGCTCAAGGCGAGACAAAACCTAAATCCAGAAGTATTCAGATATACCAATGACGAATATATAAAATCCTTTTATGAATCAGAGGATGAAGTAAAGCTATGGAATGGTTATCTTGTACTTGCGATAGACGGCAGTAAAGCAGAAATTCCAAACTCTGAAGAAAATAGAAAAACATATGGAACTCAGGGGAATATATATTGCGAAGGACCTGCCCGGGCTTTAATAAGTGGTCTTTTTGATGTCCTCAATGATTTTTTCATAGATCTTCAGATATGCAATGTAAATGTGAATGAACTTGAAGCTGCAAAAAAAAACATCAATGCGATAGAGAGAATAGGACTAAAACAAAAGATAATCATAATTTTTGACAGAGGTTATCCTTCATTAGAACTTTTAAATTATCTTGATGAACAGAAAATAGCTTATATAGTGAGAATTTCTTCAACCTTCTGTAAAAATGAGAGACAGCAGACAGAAAGCAATGACTCTGTTGTAAAAATATTGAATACAAAAACAAAGCTGATGAAATTGAAAGCTAAGAATGAAGATCTGTATGAAAAAATTAAAGACAATGAATTCACAGTCACAAGACTAATCCGTGACAAAACTCCAGCAGGAGATGAATTTGCAATTTTGACGAGTCTTCCTGATGATATAAAAAGCGAAGAAATTATAAGTGCATATTTTCTGAGATGGAAAATAGAAGATGCTTATAACACAATAAAAAATAAGATGAGATTCGAAAGCGTAACAGGAAATGCAAGTATTTATGTAGAGCAGGATTTTCTTGCGCAGGTTTATGTATATAACATGATGGAAGATGTGAGACATACTGCAGAAGAAAAACTTCAGAAGAAACCTGATAAATATATGTATCCTCAGAGAATCAATCAGAATGTTGCTATAGGTATATTCAAAGATGAACTTCTTGGTATGGCTCTTGAGGAAAATGACAGGATCAGAGTACGTAAACTGAAAAGAATTCAGGCAGAGATTTCAAAGTACACTCTGCCTGTCCGGAAATCAAAGTCTAAAAAAAGACAGTTTAATAAAGCTAATAAATTCGGCTGTAATCTAAAACCGTCTTTTTAGTCTTAAGTTGATGATGTTGCGTGTTCCCGGGGATTACGGATATAGAAGCAATCATAGACAGGACAAAAGATCAGTGTGACCTTGTATGGCTTGAGAATCTGAATCTTCGCGGAGGTTT
>OMYE01000239.1 GCA_900315145.1 uncultured Pseudomonadota bacterium
TGGAAAGAAAAATCAAATATGATCCGGAGAAAAAGTACAACAAAATACTAAGTGCAAAACTACTCTCTAAAATTCCCAAAGGCTCTGAAATTCCTGTGCCAACACGTGCAAAAAGAAAGAAATCAGATGCAAATGAGGCTGATAGTAAAATTGTAACTGCCGAAAGAACCCGTATCGGAATGATGGATATCATAGAACACGTCGGACAGGTTTCCGGTATAGATGATGCTGTCTATGGTTCGACTGATTATGGGACAGCACAGAAGATTATTTCACTTGCAAGGTATCTTCTTGCCTCCAATGGACAGACTCTTCCTGGAATACGAACCTGGCAGTACAATCATCCGTTACCGTATGAGGATGGAATAACAGAGGATGTTTACCATAATCTGTTTAAACAGATAGGTATGGACGAATCACTTCAGCAGGAATTTTTTACCAGACGTTGTGAATCTCTGTCAGAAAATGATGCTCTTGCATATGATTCATCCACCATATCGACCTACTCAAATAATCAGAGTGATGCAAGGTTTGGTTTTAACAAGGCTCATGACGGTTTAAAAACAATAAAACTGCTGACACTGTATTCCATTAACAGCAGGCAGCCCGTAGCTTTTACCAAACAGCCGGGAAATCTTCCCGATGTTACTTCGGTGGTTAACGCATTAAAACAGCTGACAGCACTGGGAATAAAGACCAGAGAAATAATAACAGATAACGGATACTATTCGGAAAGTAATATTTCAGAGATGCTTCAGGCCGGTTTTGATTTTATTACACTCGCAAAGACCAGTATCAAATGGATAAGACCTGAGATAGACAAAAACACCGATGCTCTGCATCAGTTCAGTAGCGTATGCCCGTTTGATCCGTCAATAAACGGAATAGTGGTTCCTGTTAAACACGATTTTGTAAAGGTACATAAATATGCCAGTCAAAAGAAAGGACTGAAGAAGGGAGATACTGAGAGCTTTACCAAGAAGATTTACATTCACATATATTTCAGTCAGACCAGACACAATCAGGCCAATGTCGATTTTAACGAAGAACTGCTTGAATTGAAAAGGACACTGGAAGAAGGAATACCTATCGAGGAACTGTCACCATCAGCTCAGGAAAAAGCCACAAAATACTTTAAGATAAAAAAATGGGGCAGCAAGCTGACTGTTATTCCCGATAATGAGGCTATCAGTGAAGCTAATAAGTATCAGGGATACTTTGTACTTATATCCAACCGGGAGAAAAATCCCTTTGAATGTTTAAGTAAATACCGCAAACGCGAGACTATAGAGTCGTTCTTCCGGGCAGAAAAACAGCAGGCGGACGGTTCAAGAGCTCGTGTATGGGGTTCGGATACTCTGCGCGGAAGAATGTTTGTGCAGTTTGTAGCACTGTGTTATTACGAATATTATTGCGAGCTTATCCGAAAGTTAAAACTGGAACTTGATAAAGATATTCATGAAGGTCAGTTAAGTAGTAATGAGCTTGCTGTTACCAAACGCCTGAAATCATGGGTAAATAACACCCCGATATACCTGCAGCTACAGTGGTTTGATACAGTAGAAAGTGTCAAAATTTCAACCAAACTTAGGACATACAGGTGGAGTACAGAAGTCACAGCATGTGACTCACTGTATCTCAAAAAAATTGGAGTCAGAAATGACATTGGAGTCAGAAATGACCAGGATTGTTGAGTGTATGTTATACGACTTTTAGGTAGAAGAAATTTGTGGGGGATTTTTACGAAGATTTAAATGAATGACATCACCATCATGTTTTCTGCCAGCGAGTCCGCTCTGAAGGTTTTGTGCTAAACAGAACAGCCTAAAGGATGATGGTTATGAATGACGCTGTATTCTAATCTTCTGCCATAGGGGGATTTTCTTTAAGGTTCATGAGCCTTGTTTCCGCAGTCATCTACGACTGGATATGAATCCAGGATCCAGTTCTGAAATACTGTCAGGTTATGCAGGATGTCTGTCATCTATGTTCTGCTCAGGATAGAGTTTCTTAAAAGCATCTGTGGAAATCCATATTGCGGGACGAATTGGATACTTTGTATTAACATGACATCCGGCACCGCTGTGACGCAGCCCGTCTGCACTGATACTGCAGACGGTTAAAAAATAGTCACGCGTGCGCACGCCCCATCTGCAGAATCCGTCCGTAGAACACCATGCTGCCGCTCCATTTTGTAAGGCATACGGCGTAGCAGAACATCTGCCTAAAGGACTGTCTTGAAAATACAGGTATGCTTCAAGTTCGCTAAGTAGGAATATCCTGTCTTCTGCAACTTCATCGGATTCGGATTCATACAGACGGATATTGATTTTTTTATCAGGCTTTCCACCTGCAATAATCACTTCCTGCTGCTTTTCAGTGAAAGCAATGTTAAGAAAATCATTGTTCAGCCACTTTCTCAACGTACAGTCTTTCCAGCCAATATTTTCTAATTCTTCGTTAAAAGGCTGACAGTCAAGTGCGTATCTCGATAACAGCAGAATCTTGTTTTCAGAATAATAGATGCCGTCCATAACCAGCCATTCAATCGGCTCTTTTTTTTTGGGGGACCGACTGATGGTAATTACCAAAGGTTATATAGCTGGGATTGCCGATATTCATCATCGTCTCCGTCTTCTATGGGGGCCAGGTGTTAAACGAGAAAATTTATTGACACTAAAAACGAGTAAAAGTTGACATCATGAGATTATACCTATTTATCGTTTTCTTCCAGTAATTTTTCTTTTCTTGCAGACATAAGTCTATAGCTGTCATCGTTAATGGTAAGTACACAGCTGTGGTGAAGCAACCGGTCGGTACAAAATAGCGGTAGCAGCGGTTGAATCACCAAGAATGAGTCTCCAGTCTTGAACA
>OMYE01000237.1 GCA_900315145.1 uncultured Pseudomonadota bacterium
TTGTAACTACATTAATCGCTACGCTTCATCATCGGATAAAGTCTTCGGCAATGAATTATGAGCTTGCAATTTATCCCCTTGTTTATCGAAATAATTCGGATACTCAATTTTAAATTTGTCGTATAAAATTGTGGCTGAACTCTGAGCTTCACTGGTAATGATTCTAGTGGAATATACCGTGCATTTCTGATTTCTTAAACCAAGGTACAATTCAACAGAATTGTTGTAGGACTGTTCCAATGCTTTCTGCACGTATAAGTTAATTGTTGCAGCAATTTGACAAATCAGCAGATGTCCAAGAACTCTTTCTTCGGAATGTACTCTGAGCGGTATCAATCTGCTCATTCCCTTTCCAAGGTCAAAATACTGTTCCACAATCAATCTGTTATAGTACACATTCAGAATTTCCTTACGTTTGAACGGTAAGGAAGAAATTATTATAAATGTTCCTGAGCTTTCAAAAATCTTGTGAAATTCGGAATGTTTTTCTTTCAATTTTTTCTTGGAAAACTTTTTTGCATTGGCTATAGTTTTGTAATTTTCATCGGAAGCAGCTGCTACATCGTAGCATAAAAAGGCATAGGCGGTTTTGTTTGTTGAACCAAGCTTACACTCAACATCCTTCACGTAAACAAATCGCCCCATGAATTCAATAAGATTCTCCGATTTTTAGTTTTTCTGGCAATCGTGCAACAAAATCGATATTAGCCTCATACAGATCATCGATATTTTTTTCAGAAACATAACCAGCGTCCAAAAGTGTAAAATCAGTATTTACCGAGTACTCGGCAAGGGTTGTTATGGTCGTTGATAATGTAGAAATATCATTGATATTTCCAGGAATAGCCCTAAAGATCAAAGGATACCCGGAATCACGCTGTACAGCGGAAACCAATCTTACTTCGTTGCTGATTTTTCCGTTATGATTGCTAACATTGGTCAGTTCAATATTTATGTCATTCGGTAATCCGGTGCTGTCAATCACAATGGCAGGATCGTTACAAATGTTTTTCTTGAGCCAGTCGATATGAGCCCTAAAAAATTTTTGTCTGACATCTTCCCTGCCTAGATATTTAAAAAATTCGCTAATCCGTTGAGAATGAAGGTCTGCATTAGGGTACAGAATTTTGGCAAAGTTGCCTTCATACCAGGTGCTACAGTGCATGCAGGAATAATTTGTCAGGATATAAAACATGATCATGGAATAGATGGTATCTGAATTTTTATATCCTACTGCCTCGATGACTTCATTATATTTTATGCTGTGAATTAACTGAGAAAGAAAATATGAATCGCCAAAATCCAGAATGAGATTTGGCTTCTTTCTTTGATCGTTCTTCAACTTTCCTGTGTATGTCTCCGGTGCCTCAAGGAATAAATTATTGACGGGATCGTACTTGAAAACACCTCTATCCTTGTTATAAAAAATAAAATTTTTCTCATCAATAACACGACCAAGATATATGGTTCCTTTTTTCCGGATTTTTCCATTTTCCCTGTATGAGGTTCCCGGAACCTTGGCATATTTATAGTTACCTTTGGTTTGAAATGATAATTTTGTAGAAGGAGAATCAGACTGTGTCATAGTGTAGTTACCAAATATATTATTATAACTACATTATAGCAAAAACAGGTTAAAATTGAAATAGATAATGTTCGAAAAAAGCAGATATAATAAGGAAAAAGGAGTAGTCTGACGCTACTCCTTTTAAACTGTAGTTACCAAAAACTACAGGGAATTTAGGTTAAGGTAACTGGAATTTTTGTTGTCCGAAATTAGGATAACTAAAATTTTAGATGTCCTTGACAAAGGGTACAGTTCAGACAAAGTAGCAAATCATTGACAAGGGTTTTGTTCAAAAGAACACCTAAAACACATGGATTAATGTTTATCCCCTGAAATTCATGTGGTAAACTTGAGTAAATAACAGTTACGAACCGAAAAAGTTTCAAAAAAATATATAAAAAAGCGTAAGGATAAACACAAATGGCTGCAATATCAATCATAGTCCCATGTCACAATGTGGCGGCTTACCTGCCCAAATGTCTTGACAGTCTTATAAACCAGACATTCAGGGATATAGATATAGTTACGATCAACAATGCTTCGACAGACGATTCCCTTGTCATACTTAAGAAATATGCAGCAAGGGATTCCCGCATTAAGGTGCTAGATACGGAAATTGCAGGCCTTTCACATGCAAGAAATATCGGCCTGGACAATTCCGACTCCGAATACGTCATGTTCTGTGATTCAGATGACTGGTATTCTCTAGAAATGTGCGAGATTATGTATGAAGCCGTAACTAAAAGCGGAGCAGACGTCGCGTGTTGTCATGCCTTTCTTGAAGATGACGAGGGACTGAGCCCTGAAGAAAAACGTGTACGTCATGACAATGAATACTACTGTCAGAAGATGACCGGTAAACACAAGCTTAATAGCAAACTTATTCTCAAAACCAACGTTATGGTATGGAACAAAATATGGCGCCGTGATCTTTTGAAAAAACATGGACTGCGCTTCCCAGAAATAAAAATACATGAGGATGACTGTTTCTGGTATATGTATACACTAAATGCCAAAACTATCTACTATGTAAACAGACAGCTGTACCACTACTTATTAAGACCGAATTCAATCATGTCGCGCCTGACAGATAAAAACAATCCACAAAATAAAATCAAGCTTGAGATAGCTGAAAATGTTTTGGATTTTGCAATGCGCAGACAGCCAGTTCCATGGAGCATCAAGAAACTCGTTCTAGAAATTTTTCTAGATGAAACACGAAAGACTGTTCCGTTTCTCAGTGAAACAGAACTCCGTGAATACTGTGAAAGCCTGAACCGTAGGATTGCGGAGAAGTTACAGGTTCCGTGTCGCTTCGTACCGATGTGCGGGACCATAACAAACCTTTACACCGGGCATACGGAGATGGAACTTTTGTGGAAACAAATACAGCTGAAAGCTCATTATATAGCAAACAGGCTTACGGGTAAAAAAATTTCCGATAGGCTCAGATTTAAGATAGAGGAAAACACTGCAAGAATGGAATACACCAAAAAACTGCGAGGGTGAACTGTCCCATTTGTCAAGGATATTTTAAATTTGGTATTAGGTCTTACAACATGAATTTTAGCACATAGCAAACTCTTTTGATTGCCGGCTAGAATTCATGTGTTATAATCCGCACGAATTAAAAATAGTCTTTATGTTTTAGGAGGAGAAGTTGGTCATCAAGATATCTGATAATGACAATTTTTCTTCAAAACATCATACTGAAGAATTGACGATAGATGGACGTCAAGAATTCATTACAACAATTAAGAATTTAACTCAAA
>OMYE01000245.1 GCA_900315145.1 uncultured Pseudomonadota bacterium
GGCATTACCCGAACAAAAAGACGGAATACACAGCATAGCAGCCAGAATACCGGCAGGTATATTTCTTATTATCACGGCTTTAAATTCCTCTGTATTTACACACCTAAAAATTCTGAAAATTATCAAGAGACTTTCTGCTTCATTATCCTGTCCGCATTCAGTCTGAAGTACTGCACTGACCTGAATAAAGAAGACAGGCAGTGTTCTTAAACCGGAATCTCGTTATTTATTGCCGGAAGTTTTCCGGCTCACGAATCCCGGACTCATTAAAGGGAGGCATACGTTTACTGCGGATACGCTGAATAATGCTCTCTCGGGCATCGGCAAATTTTTCTGAAAACAGTGCTTTACTCTTTTCATTCAGAGGTAACGCAGGAATGCCGGGAACCGGAATTTTTACGGCAGGGATCCGGGCACCGTTACTGTTTCTTAAGAGACTCATCTATCCACCATAAATGCCTCAGGATTGATACCGAACGGGCAGCGCCGGCGGATTAGCATACGGGTTAGTTCTGATGACGGGAATAACGGAAAAAGAAGTCCCCCGTTAACTCCTTCTTCAGTTACTCTCTCAGTACCCGCAGTTCCCCGGTTCTCTACCCGCAGATTACGGCATATTGCAAGTATATTCTCTGCACCCAGACGCTCATCAACATAGATAGTGACCGCCATCCGGTCACTATCCTTAACCGTTTCATTTAGGGAAACTCTTTCCCCGGAAAACAGCATAATCCCCCTTGTATCATCATCCTGATAGAAATCATCATTCCTAAGAGAACTGATAAAACCCGGGCCATAGGATTCCTCCCGTATTTCGTGCATCAGGTTTTGTCCGCTGCCCCCTGAGACCTCCCCGGTATTGTTCTTTAGCGGGAAATTATCCTCTCCGGTATGCTCTTTCTCTCCGTTATTTCTGATATTCATGTCTGAATTTTCAAAAAACTCCGTTATGCGGGTTATTTCATCAGCAGCATCCTGAAAACGGCTGGAGCATGATTCATTCAGTTCTGCAGGAGAATTAGAATTAGAAGGAGAAACAGATCCGGTACAGTCAGAGAAATTATCAACCTGAACCTCTCCGGCTTTTTCATACCAGCTTTCGCTATCAGGTTGATGCTCCTGTTTATCCTTTATCAGGATCCCGCAATATACGGATTTTCTGGTGATTTGATTCCTCACCGCCGGTTACTCTGTAAATCTCCGTCTCCAGACTGAAGACATTTTCCGCTGTTATCATTACCATGAAAAACGTCATGAAACCGGTCAGGGGGATATATATCCCTTTTTTAAAGAACCGCACACATGATCCGCAGATATCAGCCATCAGTCCTGTTCCTTCCCTTTATTACTATCTGTATATCACCGCCACATAAAAAATACGGGACCCGCTTTTATCATGCTGCGCTTTACCGGTCCGAGAAGCCTTGAATCAAGAGCATCCGCACTGTCACCGGAAATCCAGTACTCATCCTTTCCCATCTCAGCGCATCCGGAATCCCTGAGGGACTCTTTACGGAGAGCTTTCAGAGGAACTTTTGGCTTAAGAGCCGAATACCGGAAAAATCTATGCGGTTTTCCGGGATTAATACTGATAATTTGCGGAGTGTAAATGACATATGAGCCTGATACAGTACGGCAGACGGTGTCTCCGGGAACCGCCGCCACCCTTTTAAGCAAGATGGTATTCTGAGAAAATATGCCCCATTTTTCTTTAAGCTTCAGCGCTACCACCCTGTTTCTCGACATATAACCGCCATCTCCGTTATTTTCATCCTCTTCTCTGTTGCCGTTGCCGGTGTCTTCGTTACCTGTCGTTCCGGAATCATTCTGCATCAATACCCGCTCTCCTAAGCCGGAAGCTCCGGGAGGAGCCTTTCTCTCCTCTTCGCTAAAATCAGGATCCCGATAGATAAATAACCGGCCGATACAGACATTTTTCTGTAAATCAATCCCTATCTTTATGTGAGATAACGAGGCAGTCTGCATTATTCCCGCAGTAAGTACTGCCGCCGTTCCGGCAAAGCGGGCAGCGGCACGTCCGAAACTCCTGCGGTGTGTGCGCGATGCTTTTTCAGATATTTTCATATGTAGGCTTTATTTCCTGTCTCCGGAATCAAGGATCCGGGTGATGGCCTCGGCAACTGTACATCCATCCCTTACCAGCTTTTCAATGGCATTCACATCCTCGGCTCTGGTGGAATACAGGAGTTTTCTAAACGGATCCACCACCAGACGGCCGACGGCGTTGCCGCGGCCGCTTATAACAAATATCTCCGAGTAGACACCGCTCAGAGTATGTACAGATCTCAGGAACTCATACTCCCCGCCGGTAAGCGGCAGTCTTTTCTCCTGTT
>OMYE01000233.1 GCA_900315145.1 uncultured Pseudomonadota bacterium
CGGTATCCGGAATATGCTGCATAACCTTCTTCAAATCCACCTCCTTAGGAAGAGTCCGGAAATTACCTTTCTCATCCTCGGAATTAATAGCACAGAAGATAAAATCCCCTCTGTCAAAATCAATCTCAAAGAAATCAGAAACATCAGTAGCTTTAACACCAAGGTAATCATCCTGGGATTCAATAAACTTTTCATAAATAAATTCAAAAAGCGCCTCCCTGCTTATCTTGATTACTCTCGCCTCATCCTGTTTCATTTTTTTTATTCTCTTTATCATTCACTACTCCTGATTCACATATATGGAAATTGCCTGAATAATAGGACCGCGAGTCCCCATTTTGATCACATGAGAAACACACAGGGCGTGTATCTCAAAGTGAGAGCATACCTCAAAATAAAAAAGACATACCGTCTTTAGAAAACAGCATGCCTTAAATACAAACCAGAGCAGAAAGAAATTTCATGATCATTTCTGAAAGAATCTGATTCGTCACATAAAACATAAATTATTTTATAATCATCTGAATTTTCCGGAAAAACTAGGCCTTAAAATTATAAACCGGCTTCATAATATCAATCATCGATCACATCAACGATGTCGTGAAGAGACTTGTAGGCCATAGGAGACTCATCCAGGGTGGATTCATTTACAGAGGTAGTATAAATTCCCTTCATTGCCTCCCGGTACTCATCCATATTGAGAGTGCTCTTGGCCTCACCCCGGGACATAAGTCTCCCGGCCCCGTGCGGTGCTGAAAAGTTCCATTCTGGATTCCCCCTGCCTTTTGCAAGAATGCATCCGTCCCGCATATTAGTCGGAATAAGAACAGTTTCACCGGCATGAGCCGCTATGGCGCCCTTTCTGAGAATCATTTCTTTAGTATCTATGTAATTATGAATGGTATGAAAAGATTCCTTTCCGGTAAGTCCTGCCGCTTTCAAAAGAGTACCGGCAATAATCTCGCGGTTTAATCTGGCAAATGCCTGACATATTTCCACATCATGCAGATAATCATCTAAATACCTGCCCGTCAGAAAACATAAATCATCAGGTATTCCTGAACCGCTGATTTTTTGATTAGAAAGGAGCTCGACTGATGCTCTGCCTCTTTTTCCCTTTGCGGACTTCTTTTCAGAAGAGGAATTTTTTCCACCGTTTCCGCAGTTACCTTCATAACCATTATTAAGCTGTATTGCCAGATTCTGATAGAATTCAGCCACCTGCTTTCCTAAACTCCGGCTGCCGCTGTGAACGATGAGATATCTGGTGCCGTCGGCAGCTTCATCTATCTCAATAAAATGATTACCGCCACCAAGAGTCCCGAGACTCTGTTTCATTCCGGACAGATTATCAAGTTCCCGATAGCACCGCAGGCTCTCATATGCAAAGCTTCTGATTTTAATTCCAGGCTGACTGTTACCTGAAGGAGCACCGCGGGCTGCCCTGTCAATTTCGGCGAAATCAACCGGTACCCGTCCGATATTTACAGTATACATACCGCAGCCGATATCAGTTCCGACTATATTGGGAACCACCTTATCCGTCACAGTCATGGTAGTACCGACGGTACAGCCTCTGCCGGCATGAACATCAGGCATGATTCTGATTCTCGAACCGGCGGTAATTTCGTAGTTACACATTCTGCGAATCTGTTCAACGGCCGCAGATTCCACTACGGAGGCATAACAGACTGCCGTATTTACTTTTCCTTTAATTTCAAACATTCCGTTTCCTATTTTAAAAACAGTCTTAATCCATTCCGGAAAAAATCCACTCTCCGGTAAGAATTTTTCAGAAAGAAAAGACAAAAAGATTTTTCAAAGATTGTTTCATGACAAAAAGCGGGCACACGACACCGGCACGTAAAACCGGAGAAAACAGGCGTTTCAAATCATTTAACCGGTACATGCGGACAGCGCACATGGCGCGTTTTTTCAACTAGAAGGCAGCACTGCCATGTGGAGCAGTCTGCAGAATGTTACGAACTACATTTTTTAACCTGTATTAAAATAGCCAGAATGCTTTATATAAGCGTCTGTCATCCATACTTTATGACAACGGATTCTATACCCAAAATTCTACCATCGCAAGTTTCAGCAGATTTTTATATGTGATCTGATATATAAAAAGAAAAAAGATGTCATCAATTTTTCAAAAAAAAAAGAAAAAAATACTGCTCAGCCGTTAAGCAGCCTCCGTCTTTAGACTTTCTCACAATATTCTTTTGAAGATTTTTCCCTTTTTTAAAAAATTTTTTACCCTTCAATCCTTTGAATTACAAGCCTTTTACACATTATTTCGCTTGTTTGACAAAATATTTTTATGGTATAATTTAACTTGTGAGTATTGTGAG
>OMYE01000229.1 GCA_900315145.1 uncultured Pseudomonadota bacterium
AACAATTTGCTCAATTCCTTTGAGCATACCGCAATCTTTTGCTCGCTCTAAAAAGTCTATAACATCATTTATAGCAGAAACATAATATGATTCAACACCCTGATCTTTCAGCCTTGCTTTCAAACGCTCGATTTCTGCTTCTTTCTCTCTAAGTTCGTGCTGTAATCTTAGAGCATCACAATTACCTATGATAGCCATATTCTGTAAAAACTGATTGTCAAACATATCTATTCCTCTACTTCAATACCAAAAGGCTTCCAACCGCCATCAACCCATATCTCATAATTATTAAAAAGGTTTTGTAAATCAAGAGATTCATTTCCTAAGACAAGTTCTCCTTTACCTGCTTCATCTGTAACACCGTCTAACGGTTTGACATACCCTAAATACATAACCTCAACTTCACGATAATCATCGCAATAAGTTCCTTTATATCGGTAGAGAATTGTGTCGCCAACGGAATGTTTAAACTTCCAATCCTCGATAGAAAACGGTCTATACTTCTTTTCAGGTTCTTCTACCCACTCACATGGCAAACAATAGTTAAAAGTTGCATAAGAATTATTTTTTGTGGCATTAAAACCTATTTTACCATCTATACTTAATAAACAGCCTTTCTGACAATTAGACAAATCTCCATAATCACCAGCATAATCACTAAAATAACAATCTTTACCAATGAATTTGCTATCAATTTCATCAAAAGCTGTTAATGGCTTTTTACCTGATATAATACGCTTATCAAGTTCTATCATATTATTACTCCTCAATTATTCCAAAAGGTTGCCATTCACCGTTAATGCAAATTTCATAATCTTTAAATAATTCTTCTAAAAAATATCCTATGTTTATTAACATTATTCTGCCCTTTGTACGAATATCTTGGGTATCTTCACCGTTATCAATAACATATCCGGTATACATAACATTAAACTCTTCATTATACTTGTTTCTGAACCTGATAACTTCCCCGATTTCATGCTGGTCTACCCATTCTGCAAGGGTATAAGGTCTGTACTTCTTCTCAACAGGTCTTAATAGTCTTTCAGGAACAAAAAATCTACTGCCCCAATTATCATAATCAACGTCATGTGGCGTTCTGAAAATATCATCTCCTGCACCATCTGAAATTATTTGAGCTAATGTATCATGTGAACAGCCACTTAAATCTGATAATTCAGATAAATCTGATGCAAAATACCCTCTCTCACCAATGTACGAATCATCGTAATGCAAGCATGTTTGAACATCATCCATGCTTTTAATTCTAGCGTCTAATTTACACTGTGATTTTACCGCCATTGTTATCTCTCCTGATTACTTATCCACTCTCGGATTTTCTGAATCGTCTAAACCTAAAACAAATTTTTTCAAAAGATACTGTACTCGTTCTTTAGAAAACGGAAATTCAGCCGTTTCCAGTTTTGTCCAAGTGTGCTTAAAATCACCTCGGCTATCAAATGAACCACAAATAAAATATATTTTTAAATAATCTTCTTTATCTTGACGTTCTTCATCAGTTTCAGAATTTATGCAATCTAGCCATTCTTCATATTCTTTTTGTTGTTCTTTCGTTCTTACATTATCGGCAGGGATAAAATAACGATATGCCCAATGATTGTCACATGCGAAACATTTGTCACTCTTATCACCACCGTAATCAAGATTGGATAAATACATCAATTTGCCATATTTAATTCCATCTAATCCCTTAAGGTTTTTGAAAGAATGTATAGAATTGGCAAAATAACCCATTTTACCAACGTCTTTTTCGTCTGCGGTTATAACGGTTTTTATATCTTCTATATCGTAAATTCTACCGTCAAGTTCTAAAGGAATGTTATTCAGCTTCATTGTTATCTCTCCCTAATTCCAAAAGGACACCATGTATCTTTTACCTTAATTTCAAAATTTTCAAAAACGGATTTTGGTTCATACGCATAAGAACCCAACCAAATCTTATTGTAATCTATTCTCGTGCAAAAACACTGTATGATATTCTTAGGGTATTTCTTTTCCCTGATTGTTAATACCTTGCCTACTAAACCACCGAACTCACCAACATCAAGTACATTCGCAAACCATCTGTAACCGCTATTTAATTCGGATTCAGAATCTTCTTTTAAATCGTATACTGGTAAAAAATAACGGAATTTTGCTATGCCGTTATATTCAAAACAGCAGTCGGTATTATCAATAATGTTTGTTAAATGTCCTGTCTGTAAATTTCTCAAATCAGAAAAACGTTCGATGCTATCACCGAAATACCCATTCTGATTCATCAGTTTGTATTCAGAACCTTTGATGTTATTAAAGGCTTTTATATCCTCAATAGACCGTATTCTGCGGTCGAGCATTGTTAAGCTAATCATAAATAACTCCTAATAATTTTAATTGCTTACGTGTTGTTATTTTATCAACCTGCAAGTTTTTAAGCAAGACAAAAAATGCGAATGTTCTATT
>OMYE01000228.1 GCA_900315145.1 uncultured Pseudomonadota bacterium
TGACTTGATTATCAAATCTATATATCCGTCCCCGGATTCAAAATTTGATTTCTGCTCTTCGATCAGTGAAATACCGTTCACCAGCAGTCCGTTCATAAAGCCGTGATAGTAGTTTTCCTTAGGAGCATTGACTGAAAAATCTCTGATTGAAACGTATTTGCCAAGGAGCGTATTAAGGTTGTCCTGAACCTTTTCGGCATCACCTTCAAACAAACCTTTTACCAGTTCTCCGGTACTTGCTTTCATGACGGAATTGGTCTTAAAAAACGCAAGAATTTTATCTCTGAAGCAGTCTCTTATTTCTTCATTTGGAATGTACAGGCTGTATTCATTCTTTTTTGATGAACGGTATGTCGGATCAAAGGTAAGATACCCGGTATAAAGCAGCAGAGTCCAGAAGTCATTTATGTCATGGTTCTGCAAATCACCATAACACAGTGCCGCTCTTACTTCTGCGGTTATTGATTTACCGTCCAGAAGATCCTGCATCAGATCAACGTCTTCAGGCTCGATAAAGCCCATGAATTTTTCGATAACATCGTTACCGCTTGTATTTATCCAGTAGTTGCCAGCCTGAATCAGTTTTTTGTTTTCACTCAGCTTTTCATAATTGTCATTGCAGAAGGACATTACATCCCATGGGCAGTACATATGAGTTGTTCCGAAATGGTATCCGTCGTAATTATTTTTTACTTCATCATAATAGTCAGTGAAACCGTAATATGACAAAACTTCATGAGTCTCTTCTTGGGTAAAACCGATTCCCTGGGATATGTCTTTTTTCCCGGAATCAAGAATCGAGCAGATCATGAGATTATTAAGCCCGGTAAAAATACTTTCCTTTGCCGCCCTTAAACATCCGGTAAGCACTGCTCTGCCCAGATACGTATTTGTTTTTAAGGTGTCGTTATAAAAAGGACTGATAAGATCTATCATTTCATCGTAGTAACCATGATATGCTGCTTTGGCTATAGGAACATCATATTCGTCAATCAGAATTAACGGTTTTATCTTATGATGTGCTTCGAGAAGACAGGAAAGCGTCTGAAGGGATCCGGTCAGATAAGATTTATTGGTTCTGTCTGTAA
This sequence comes from uncultured Pseudomonadota bacterium, assembly GCA_900315145.1. Classification (GTDB taxonomy): domain Bacteria; phylum Pseudomonadota; class Gammaproteobacteria; order Enterobacterales; family Succinivibrionaceae; genus Ruminobacter. The sequence continues at coordinate 1,089 of OMYE01000228.1, forward strand.
GCTTTTCATAATTACTCAGATTGGCATACTGTTCCTTCTGTTTGTCGGATAATTCCTTACTGGCAGACAGATATTCAAACTGCAGTGCCAATCTGTATATCAGAGTAGCAAACTGATTATATGCATCGTTAAAATTCTGATGAACGATGGTTTTAAAAGACATAAAGATTACCGGAAACTTGCCCATGTATTCACTGCAGAATTCCTTGTCCTCAAAGATCTTGGTGTCCTTGAACAATTTCTCCTGAAGTGACACATCGCCGGGATTTTTGATATTTAGAGAAAGAAAGTCATAGAAGGTGGACATGGTGAGAGTTTTACCGAAACGTCTCGGTCTGGTGATTAGCATGACTTTTGAAGTATTGTCTTTAAAAACAGTTCTGATAAAAGGAGTCTTGTCCACGTAATAACTGTTGCTTTCAATTAATTCGTGAAATAATTCAGCTCCGATACCTATAGACTTCAACATTCTGCTCCACCTTTGAATCTGACCATCACCCCTAAAAAGGCCTTTCCCCGGTCCGCTGTTCACGAAGTGATTGAAGCGCAGAAAGGCTCTATCACTGTCATTATCCCATAACCTGCTTAATCGTCAACCGCCAACATCTTACTTTTTGATAAGAATATAAGCATAAAGTATCTATCGATGACACGTCCAAAATATCAACATTTAACTTTTTACAAAAAATTTTTTCAAAAACGTCAGATTTTCCCCTCTGCCGTGGCTACTTAATGAAAACAACGTCTTTTGCCTTATCGCGGTTATGCGTGGCAGGAAGCGATTTATTGTTCTCTCCAACTATTTGATGCAGATGGCATTTTGTCTGGATTAAGTAGTTGCTATACCCGAAGTAGTACGGGACTATACAGTCAATCGAAGGAGGAATTTTTAATGTTTAAAACCAATATCGGAGGCAATTCAATGTCAAGGAAGAATGAGATCCCGATGAATCAGCGTTACACCTTATCACTTAACGAGGCAGGTCAGTATTTTCACATTGGCGTTAAGAGACTGAGACGTCTTGCTGAGTGTAACATCGGTAACTTTTCCGTCAGATGCGGCAACCGTTATCTGATTGTACGCCCTAAGTTTGAAGAGTTTCTCATCAATAATTCCTTTGTTTAAGGGAGTGGCCGATGGACGAACGTAAGCTTGAGGAAAAGGAACTGCTTACCGTTGATGAGGCCATAAAGCTGTTTAATCTCAGCCGGGGAAAATTCAAACGTCTGATCCGGGAGGTTGAACTTAGCTTTGTGGTTCCTTACGGAAAGCAGCAGCGCTTCATTATTCGGGAGGAGCTTATCAGGTATTTAAGTAATGGTGAACAGGAGAATCTAATAAATGCCAAGTTTAAAAATAAGAAGAGACTCGAAGCGTAGAGTTCTCCATAC
>OMYE01000227.1 GCA_900315145.1 uncultured Pseudomonadota bacterium
ACTGATACCGAAATCGATTAACACTATATGCCGGTCGTCATCGGCTATCATCATGTTTCCGGGCTTTAAATCCTTGTGCAGGATACCGGCGTCATGGAGTGCTTTAAGCCCCTCCGCTACCGATGGAATAACCAGATTTTTTAGCTCCTCCACGGTAAAGGTAATCCCCTGCTCGATATATGAGGCAAGACTTCCTCGGCTGTAGTAAGGAAGGACAAGATAGGTAAATCCCGAAACCTCACCTCTATCAAGAATTCTCGCAACAGCGGGATTATCGATATTCATCAGCTTAAGAAGAACATCTTCCTTTACGGCATCCTTACGGCGGTAGATTTTTACCACCCGGAGCGCAGCATCAGGGGTTTTCAGATCCTTTACGGTGTAGATATCCGCTTCACCGGAATCAAGACCTATCTCACCGGTAACCTCATATCTTCCGTCTATAATATCACCGTATTTAAACTTCTCCAGACCTTCACCGGATGAATTAAGGTTTTTCTCTTCCCGGAAAAGAATCCGGTGCTATTAATAACGGTTTTATCAGCCATAAAAATCTAACCTGACCTGAGTGATTAAAAGTAAGTCTGTTATCTAATACTGTATTATTTATAACCGTGATATATTAAATAAAATCCACCGGATATAACGACACAATTCAACAAAAATTCAGTTAATTAACGTTCTGAAAAAATGCAGATTTATATTCCGGTAAAGGACAGTAAAGCACAACTATGTACGTATCCATACTGCCGGACGAACCCCCTGCATACCGTTACAGGAATAACTGCCTATGCTCCCGTCTCCGGTCACGCAGTCACTCTTTCTGGTACTGACTATAGTTTCCCCTCCGGTCAGCAGCCACCACCGGCAGCTGCCGTCCATATCCAGCAGAGGACTGCATGCCCTGGCATAATCCGTCGGGAGGCATTTTCTGCTCTCCGGATCTTTTAAATATAATTCAACCTCTTTTCCTGTAAGCAGAAATACCTCACTCACGTAGCTGTCCGCGACACCTGAATACGATAAGGTTGTGTCCGGAGCCGGAACTGAAATCAATGTTGGGAGAAGACACAGTCTTTCCTCATCGGAAAAAGCGAACTTACAAAAATCATCCTTAAGCCACCTTCTGACAACAGGATAACTCCAGCCCGTGTTTCCGTGCAAATCACAGTATTTTATAAATTTCAGAGCTGATTTAGCAAGAAGCAGCGCCCTGTTCTTAACTTTATCAACATCCAGCACCAGCCATTCCAGTGGCTCTTTCCTCCGGCCGTACCTCTGAACATATGATCCGAAAAGCACGGTGTTTCCCCGAGAAATCATTCCTTTAACCGGAGAAATAAGACTCAATCCGATTCTGTTTTCAATGTCACGGAGAACTCCCTCACTGAGACCTGCATTTCTCAAAAACATGCGGTAGTTATGCCGGAAATCATAGAATCCTGACGGAATGCTCGGGATAGAGGAATATTCTATATCCTCAGGATGTCCTCTCAGCCCAAACTCTCCATAGATTCCGCCCATGTATTTAAGGTAAGCATCATAAAAACGCAGAGACTCTTCCACGTTCCTGAAAACATAACCGTCAAAGCTCAGCATTGAACTCTTTTTCTGTTCTTCATCAGGAAGAAGAGCAGGTATGTTTTTCATAAAATTACTGCGGGTGACCATATCAAAGGAGTCACTTATCTGCTGCAGCATTTTTCTGTTTGTCAGGTAGAAATCAGTGTACTGCATAATATCAGCACGGGCCACTCTATTAATAAAACGGAATAACTCGTCCGGATTCTGAAATATTCTGCCGGATACCTGAAAGTCGGTTCTCCCAGTAACCTCTCTTGCTAAAATTCTGATAGTGGTATCTCCGATATCACTTCTCTCAGGAGGCAGAACTGAAGTTAAATTATCTGTTATCCTTATTATACCGGCATCCACCTGATTACATTTCCCTAGAAGATTCCATGGCTTTTCTTTTATAAAAAAACGGATAAAGGCACTGAGTTTTTGAGCTTCTGCATCATCTCCGGCATCTACCTGAATCCCCCCCTGCTCTCCGTAACCGTTCTGTATATCATAAAGAGCGTTAACCAGATCCCCGAAGCTCTCAAAATGAAGATTCCGCCAGTATATACCTCTGATTTCCGGAGAAAGGCTGTACATAAGCTTCCAGAATATAACATCCCCGTCCTGCGGATTCGCTTCAAAAGTACTTTCCGCCCGCAGGCAGAGATCCATGGCTAATCTGTCATCACGAAGCTCAAAGTTTCTTGAAAGAAATCCCCGGTAAAGCTCCTTTTTTCCCTCCTCCCAGGAACTTAAGAGAGCCTCAGTAAAATCCTTTAACGAGTAGTAATTACTGCCGTTAAAGTAATATGGAAAGTCCCCGGCATCCGGTTCC
>OMYE01000226.1 GCA_900315145.1 uncultured Pseudomonadota bacterium
GACCAGCAGTCCTGCGATCAGGAAGCACGTAACGTCCGGGCATTTAAGATTACATTTTCGAAAGACACGGGTCATCATCAGACCCGCAAACAAAGCAATACACCGTGCTTGAAGCTTGCCTTGATATCTTCTTCGGTGATGTTCTCGCCGACATAGAAGCTTCTCTGCATTGATCCGGAGTAACGCTCCTGTCTGATAAGTTTGCCCTTCTTATCCTTTTCGTCCTTATCCAGACCTTTGTTTGCACTGACAATGAGATATCCATTGTTCAGCTCCAGACCGATCTCTTCTTTCTTGAAGCCGGGCAGGTCGATATCTACTTCGTAGTGATCGTCATGCTCATGAACATCGGTCTTCATCATCTTGCGCAAAATTGACTTGTCTGTCATTTGAATGCAATTGGTGGGTACTGCTTTGTTAAAACAAAAAATATACAAAATGTATTTAAAATAAAGTTTTGGTATGATAGTATATTTTCAGGAGGTAGAAGCAATGAAAGGGATATACTTAGTCAACTACACAGTGAAGGGTATCAAGTCTCTGGACGAGGAAGTCTCGCTCTCTTTCTACAAAAAGACGATAACTTCTGATCCCAAAGACTTTCAGAATTATAATATTAAGGGAATATACGGCATCAACGGTTCAGGAAAATCAGCGATCGTTACATCTGTTAAGATTTTTAAAAACCTGATTATTAATAAGGATTATCTTAATAATCCGCTGATACAAAGTTATTTGCGCGAACTTATAAACAAGAATCTTTTGAGAATGGATTTCTCTGGGGATTTTTTTGCGAAGTCTAAGAGCAAGTCATTTTTATTTCACTATGAGATCTCTATTAGCAGCGAAAAGAGTGGGAAAATTGTCATTGACAGAGAAGCTCTGTCGTACAAAGCCGCATCTTCTCGCCAGGAGGATATGAAGCCGCTGTTCGAAGTTAATAATGGAAAAATAGCGTTTGCTAATTCGATAGAACAGGATTTTTGTGATTACATAATTGATAAAACAAAGAATTTGTTGAAGACGGCAACAGTGTCTTCATTTTTCATTGATTATATACTTGACTGGAAAGACAAAAAAGTGGATGTGTCAGTTTTCGAAGGATTATGGATGCTGTTTATGTTAGGGCTTAGCTTATATGTTTATCTGGATCAGACAGATGAACATGCGGATTATTTCATTGATGGAATTATGGCGGAGCTCGATCAGGAAACAGATGACAAAGCCATAAACAGTATTCAGAAAGCGATACGTGATGTAAAGGAACTCAGAGTTAATGAGATTTCGGTAAGCAGGAGAAATGTATTAAAAAAGAATTATGCAGATTATCAGGAACGGGTATCAAGGCTATATGATTTTATAAACATCTTTAAGCGTGATTTGAAAGGAATTGAGATAGATAAAATTGAAGACAAAAACTATTATGCTTGTGATCTGATTATGGATTATGGCGAATATAAGATAAATGTTGAATTTGAAAGCACTGGTATCAAAAAACTCATAAAGCTATATGAGTACTTTAATGAAATGGCATCCGGCAATATCGTGTTTATCGATGAATTGGATTCGAATCTTCATGATGTTTATCTGTGTGCTTTGCTTGAATACCTGATGGAACACGGCGAGGGTCAATTATGCTTTACAACGCATAATATTGGCCCAATGGACATACTTAAAAGAAACAAAAAATCTATTGATTTCCTTTCGGTCAATCACAAGATCTATTCATGGACAAAAAATGGAAACTACTCCCCGGCAAATCTGTATAAGAGTGGCATGATAGAGGGATCTCCGTTTAACATTGATTCTATTGACTTTATCAGTGCTTTTGATGCGGAAGAAGGTGATGATGAATGAGAATTCAACTAATTTTCTGCATTGAAACTGATGAGGAAAGCCGCAGTGTTGTGATATATTGCTTTGACTGTGATGACTATGATATTGATCCGGAAGCCAGCCTTTTTTTAGAGGATGTAAAACAATATTGCTTGAACAAGCACTATGAGTTCGTCTGGTTTTGTAAAGATATAGAACGAGTATATGTCGGGAAAAAGATCCCGGACAACGAAAAGAAGAAGAGAGCTGAGCGCTTTAAAAGGAAGAATGAGGTAAGCTCAGTGCAAAAGGAAGCACTGACGGCAGAGCGATACGGGCAGAACCGCAGCAATTTGCTGAGAGTATTAAGTCAATTTGAGGAGTTGCAGTATAAAGAATAGAAGGGACATATCGGTTGCGTGCGAGAATGAAGATCGCGTCAGGCACGATTTTGGCAGTATTTCCGATGTGGGTCCCTA
>OMYE01000225.1 GCA_900315145.1 uncultured Pseudomonadota bacterium
GATAACCCTAATCTTTCGGAAAAAGATAAAAATTTATGGCATCAGACTTTAATTAAACGTTTAACCAGGGATCTCGGTTTTTACCTGAAGGAACTGGAGAGTGATGATGACCGTGAGTACTACAGTGAACTGGCGGTTGTAAACTTCCCGGAACTTGAAACAGTATTTTCTAACAGTACTAAAGAGCCAAAGAGTTGAGTGTTTTAATAGTTATGACATACAGAAGACAGGAATTGTCAGGTATTAAGGATTATCAGGGAACTGTAAAAGGTATTTATTGTCAAACTGTAACAAAATAACTGCCGGCTTTGCATGAATAAAGGTAGAGTAAACTTTTTATCAGGGGAGTATTCCTGAAGGACAAAACTGAGTATACACAAAGAATACAGGAAACAAATGTATAATATCTAATAATATTTCAATAATACTTATTGTTTAATATGTTTTACTTATATTATCTTATTGAAATTAGCAGATACGTAGTTTTGAAATTATCGGTAAGTTCTGTTATTATACTGCCCGTAAAGAATAGAAAGCCACTGTAATCAGTTTCAGTTTTGTTTTATACATATACGGATACGATGTACTGGAGAGATCAGTGAGCTCCAATAAGATGCCCGTGAATATTAAAAAATTCCTATGATGGCAGCTATGATTGAAATAGGTTAAAATCCTTTAAAAATAAAGGAATGCAGCCCAGATAGCAGAATTTTTTATTGTTCACCTGTAAAATAAAGAATAGTGAGTTGAAATATTTCACGGTATTTAAGAAATTTAGATTGATGTTATTTTGACATACTTGGGTATTTCAGATGCTCAGGTATTGTTTTTTTTATTTTTTGCAGTTTAAATTTGCAGTTTAAATCAATAGAAGGGATTATTTGCAAAGATTTTAAGAGATCCGGAAGAGTACAGACAGCACCAGAATAAAAACAGGTTGCGTATGTTAAGCATACAGAATGGTATTCAGGAAACAATATTCCTGCCATTCTGTGCTTAAATAATTAGTTTACCTTAACCAGCAAAACTCTGTACTGTAGACGCCCACTGTTGTTTCAGCTTTTTGGACTTGATTTTTTTTGCTTTACTCAATATTGAATAATAAAAATTGGATAATAATTGGTACAAAGGTTATGAATTATAAGAATAAGTATGATGAAATTTTCAAAAAGGTTTCCATTGCTAATTATGAGAATTTTAATGAATATGCAGTGGGATACACTGAAAAATCAGAATTATTCAATTCCCAAAAGCTGTCAGTTCTACGACTTCTTCAGTCTGAAGAAAGAGGATCTGCATGACAGATTTTCTGTATACTATAATAATGTTCTTTTTGACTGTCTGATGACTGAACCGTCATCAGAAAAAGAGAAGAAGACTCTTTTTGTAATTTTTTCCGGATCCAAAAATGAAGGAGATCCGGTTCCAGTTTTTAAAAGATGGTCATACTTTCCATTCTGTGACGGCTATGTACTGAATATTGCCGATCCTATGCTGTCAATTCACCGTCAGATGAAGCTCGGCTGGTACTACGGAACTAAAAATGAATCCTATATTGAATATGTAGCTGCAATTATTCAGAAGGTGCAGTCACTGCTTGATATTGAAAACCGTAATACATTCCTGTTCGGTTCATCAGGCGGCGGTTATGTTTCCCTTCATTTATCCTATTATCTCGACAACACCACTCACATTGCCTTAAATCCGCAGATATCAATTAAGGATTACCGTTATACTGAAGGCTTAAAGAGGGCCGTAGGTATTTCTTCTCTTGATGCTAAAGATGAATTCAGAAGAAATGAAACTGTTGATATCATCTGCGAGAATATTTCCTCCAACCGTTTTCTGATTATTCAGAATATGAATGACGGTGAGCATTGTCAGAAACAGCTGTTCCCGCTGATGAAAAAATTAAATGTGGATTCTCTGAATTTCGGTATGAACCAGATTAACAGCAATATGCTGGTATGGATGTACGATCTGATTGGCGGTCATTCTGCTCAGGGCGATCAGTTGATATTCTCATATATAATATATATGGCAGAACGTTTGGCTTCTGAAAACTTTGAGTTATCTGATTTTGAAAGCTTTTTATTCAAGAATATCTCCTGTTTATGGAAGCAGAGAGAATGGTATAAATACATTTCGGATAGAAAATGACGGTTGATAAAGCCTTCTAATGATTCAGTCAGAAAACACAGAAAAACACAAATTCAGTCAAATGGATAATGTGGATACGATAGATATCTGTTTTAGGAGCTCTTTTCATATTTCCATTTCTGGATGGAGTATTTTGTATAAATAGTGGCTGTACACGCAGTGTAGAAAGAAAGTAATTTGATGCCGTTTTCCTGTTAAATGGTGTCTGTTTTTAAAAGCTGATTTTTCAGTGAAATTACTGATTATATTATCAGAAGACAATACAGATTTTTAAAAGAAGGATACAGCTGCTGTCTACCTTTTTATCGTTTATTTATAGATTTTTAATATTGCTAAATACTTTTTAATATGACTACAAGCATCTTATCTAATAAAAAACAGAAATCATTTCCTGACGGAAAAATCAATTCATCTGAAAGCATTTTTCATAATGATGTTTTTAAGCATTTTTCTAATTACGATAACTTGTATGAATTTCGTTCAGACTACAGACTAAGTGATAAGGTACTGAAAGGTCCCATCCGTAATTTCAACATAGAAAATGTAGAAGACTATACACGCGGAAGTGCCGTTCTTAATGTTGATGGTGTAAAGTTCAATACGTTTTTATTTGATTCCACAGTTAAAAAATTATATGTTAGTTTTACTTCAGGAAACAGAAAAAAAGACAGTAATGTTTTATTTACCAGATGGAAATGGAGAAATTATTTTGATGGATATTTTCTGGCTGTGGATGATCCTATGTTTGAATACCATAAAACTTTCCCTTCTTATTTAATGGGGTGGTATTATGGAACCAGTGATAATAACTTTTTGGATAAAACTGCAAAGTTGATTAAGGAGTTGGCCAAAGCAAAGGGTGTGAGTCCAGAGAATATTTTTCTACTAGGTTCCTCAAGTGGTGCAACTGCGTCATTATATATTTCCAACAGCCTCCCTGGATGTCATACAATGGCATACAATCCTCAGTTTTCTTTGCCTGACTGGCCATATGC
>OMYE01000224.1 GCA_900315145.1 uncultured Pseudomonadota bacterium
GAAGTAAACACGCGTTCTACACAATTTCTTTTGGAATAAGCGATTCTGCACTCCCGTCCGTTTGTTTTGCAAGAACTAACCAGTATTCTGTAACCGCAAAAACTTAACGCCTCATTAATTCGTTCGTGATTATCCTGGTAGGATTTTATTATGAAAGCTGGAATTTCTTCTGTTTCACCTGAATGTCCCTTACCTCTCTTATTTATTTTCATTGTTCCGTTTTGTTCGTATTCAAGATTCAGGTAATAAAAATGTTTCTTTATTTCTTCGAGTGAATATTTTGTTTTGCGGTTTATAGCATTATCCAGTTCCTTTTTGAGAGACACCAGTTTTGAATAAAAATTTGTACGATGTCCGGCTTCAAGCATATGATTCCAAATGAGAATAAAATTTCTTAAAGGTTCATCCTTTCCATCAAAAAGTTTTCCTTCAACGGTCATTGCAAATTCATCATATTCCGGAAGATAGTTTTCATTTTTTTTAATTTCTGAAGAATATTGTTTCAGCAACTCTTCTCCGCAGCTTAAATCTTTTCGGAGCATCAACAAAAAGTCAATTCCGGCATCATCAAAATCTTTAACATTACGTTCGGATATATATCCTCTGTCACAAATCATAGTAATATTTTTTGCAACATCTTCGCCCAGTTCTGAAAAAAATTTAATCATCTCGGGAGCCTGTGTCACGTCGGTTACTGAGCCAGGAAAATTCATAAATGTGAGAGGCAACCCGTCAGCCTGTCTTACGACATAATCAGAGTTAACCTGATTCAAAGTTTTATCATCTTTGGCATACCCCTTCTGAACTAGAAAAACTCCTTCTGCCTGACTGTTTACGTTTGTGGAATCGTAGCAGACATAAACTTTTTGATCACCTAAATTTCTTGCTGCCCAGTTGTCTTTAAAAAAATTAATTTTTGAAACACTAAGATCTTCATTCAAAAATGAAGATATGCTCGAATCACTGATACTGCCATTGGAAAATAAAATATTTTTTCTTGCCCAGTGTGGATAGTGTTGAAACTTTGCAGACTCTTCAATCAGCATATAACTGGCGAGATCTAAAATGAGATTAGCGTCGTCAGAACCGAAAGCTTCAACAAGGCAATTGAGTAGTCCGGATTCATCACACAATTTTTTCAGAACTGCATAGGTGCCAACAGAAATATGATCATCCCTGGCCGGACGTTCAGGTAAATTTTCCTTATCAAAAATCAAAAAATAATTTTTATTTGCATACATGAACCGGTTGTCTTTCCAGTTGGTTGGATCTACCGCGTAGCCTATCCCAATTTTTTTGTGAGTGGAATAAGAACATTTGCCCTTACTGTTACTTGACGCGTATTCGTTGGTTAAATTTGCCAGAACATAACCTGTCTTTTTATTAACAGTACAGTTCATAGGAATAGGGAAAATATTATCTTGAGAGCGAGAAACTGTAGCCATAGCGTAAATCCAAAAACAAATCTATATGGGGTATAGTATACCCCATATAGATTTGTTTTTCAAGTACCGAGTGGTCAAAAATAAATTTTTTTTGAGGGTAAAAAAAACGAAAACCCCTTGATATTACAAGGGGTTCACGATTCTATTTCTGAAATTCTTTAGTAGATTGTGATCATGGGGTAATTTTGATCAAAAGTTAAGGTTTACTATTCAATTAACAAAGGAAAGAAGTAATGTAATTCAGGAAGTTTCATTAGGAATAGATACCGGTTATGAGAATGTAGGGTTATCAGCAACAACAAAGGATCAAGTTCTGTTTGAATGTAAAGCGGAACTGAGAACGGATTTAGTTGAAAATTTATCAACCCGAAGGGAAATGAGACGAACCCGACGTTCAAGGAAATTACGATATAGAAAAGCAAGATTTTCAAATCGGAAACGTACGGAAAAATGGCTGCCTCCGTCAATAAAATCAAAACTGGAATGCCATTTAACACTCATTGCAAAACTGCACAGGTTTTTGCCGATAGGAAAAATTGCTGTCGAGGTTGCGAACTTCGATATTCAGAAAATAAAAAATCCTGAGATAAAAGGAGCTGAATATCAGCAGGGTGTTCAATCAGACTTCTGGAATGTACGTGAATACGTTTTGTA
>OMYE01000222.1 GCA_900315145.1 uncultured Pseudomonadota bacterium
ATGTAAATGTCAATATATGAATGTACAAAAAGTGGAAAATAAAAATGTACATTTTATCCGTTAACCTTCCTTTGAATTCGACTCAAAAAGTAGTTTCTTATCTTTGAGCCTGTATGACGGACCTTTTATTGATATAACAGTGGAATGATGCAGTAATCGGTCTAATACTGCATTAGCTAGTGTTGCAGAACCGAAGAATTCACCCCACTTTGAAAATGGCATATTTGTTGTAATTATCGTACTATTCTTTTCATATCGTTTAGCTATAAGTTGAAAGAACACATTTGCAGTATCTTGATTAATAGGCATATATCCTATTTCATCAATAATTAATACTCTGTATTTGGCATAGAATTTTAGCCTGTTTTCAAGCCTGTTTTCTTGAATTGCTTTCTTTAACTGAGTAATTAGATTTTCAAATGTAATAAAATATGTTTGATATCTTGCGATAAACACTACATTTTCGTGTTTGTCAACGAATCCTAATGAGTTTAACTCCAGCAATTCTTTTTTATTTATATTAGGTTGAAAATCGAATTCGTAATCATCAAATGTTTTTAGAAACGGGAAATTGGCAACCTTTACATTTGCTAAATCTCTTCTTTTTTGATTTTCTTTTTTTTCGATTTCAACTAATTCCTCTAGTGCTTGGGTAAATGATTTTTCACCATTATTAACCAGATTGACATAAGTGTCTAGATATTCCTGCATTTTGTGTATGCCTAATTCCTCTAGACCAGATAATAAATTTTGATATGTAGCCATGATACCTCCAAGGGATTTCGTTTAATTGTTTCTCAGTAAAATGAGCCTTCATTATGGATATTTCTATGCATCTGGTGCGAAAATAGTGGTTTCTGGGTACACGAATTAAAACGTCTCTTTTTCTTCGTTTTAAATGGCCTTGTGTATACCCGTCCCTCTATGGTGATGTACCTCCCGTGTCTACCAGGATCATCTCAACTTGGAGAGTCCTCACTTCCTTCGTTCCACCTATCCACAACCAGGGTGTCAGCTTAGCTCCTAACCAGGGTCTTGCCCTATGGAAAATATTCCTGCCGACTACTGGCTCATACTTTGTAAATTTTTCTTACTGACTGTTTCTATGAAAGCACCTTTCGGTGGACGTTTACCTCTCATTTCCACTTTTGCCGATTATTCAGCTTCTTTTATCAGCCTTTATCGTGGCTGAGTAAAATAATTAGTCACTAATTACTTTACTCAACCGCGATAACAAGCCTTTGGTTTCTGTGTTTCTTTAGTTCGTTGCTAATGCTGGTCGTTTGATATCTTTAATCATCTTTGCGCCATCATATGCAACTCCCTTGGTTAATATCGCATAAAATATGCGAATCACCTTACACGCAACCGCTATTACCGACTGCATTTTCTTCAACGGATTCCTTTCTCTTGTTCGATAATAATGATGGATTTCCTTAAACTCCGTATTCTTTCCTATCAGCGATATCGCTGCTTCGTATAAAACATAACGTAGTCTTTTTCTTCCTCGATAACTGATATGACTTTCTCCATTATGCTTTCCTGAATCGTTACTAACGATTGCATAACCAGCCAACTTCTGTAGTTGCTTTGGATTGTCAAAACGTCTTATATCTCCAACCTCTGCAATAAAGCCACAGATTGTTATCATACCAATTCCTTTTATCTCCAAAAGTTTATCTATATACGGAATCTCATACAGTTTTTCTTCTATTGTTTGCATCAAATCATCCATTCGCTGATTATACATTTCATAATCACTTAGTAAAATCTGAAGTTCCACTCTTGCCGCTTCTGGTGCTTCATGACTTCCAATACTATGCTCTGCTTTATTTACCAGGGTCTTCGCCCTCTTAAGTCCTACTGCTCGCAGCTTCGCATCTCGCCAGATCTTGTTCACTCCATCCACTCCTAGTTTCACGATATCCATTGGCAATGGCGCCATCTTTAGAATCATCATTCCACTTAACGCATCCAGATTTCCATAGACTTCCTTATACTCTGGAAAATAAATACTGAACCAACGTGCTATTCGATTCTTAATTCGTGTAATCTGTTCCTGTGTCTGAAATCTAAGATTTGACAGATTTCTAATCTCTGCATAAATCCCTGTCGGAATATATGGATAAGAAAATCGTCCTTCATTTACCAACGCAGCAATCGTCTTTGGATCTTTTCGATCATTTTTATTCGGATTATTATCATCCAACTCTTTTGATTTTTTTACGTGATGTGGATTTACGTGTACTGGGTGCATTCCCATATCCTGCAGAAACATTCCTAATCCAAACCAGTAGTGTCCTGTAGGCTCCATACCTGGAAGCACTACCTCTTTATCATGTTTTTCAGCAATGTCATTCATCCAGTTCTTAAACGCCATAAAACCTTCTTCATCATTGCTGAAAGCAAATGATTTCCTTGAATACTCGTAATTACGCCAATCAAATGCTCTTGCATAGTGTACTTGGCTACCAACATCGATACCAACAATCAAAGTTTTTTCAGTTATTGATGCAATTTTACTGTTTTGTGTGTTATACTTCATTTTAGATACCTCTCTGTTTAATAAGATTTTTTACTAACCGTGCAAAGTCAGTAATCTTATTTTACACTGAGGTATTTTTTTATCAACTTCCTTCTTGTGAACTTCCTATATTTAAATTATACAGGAAGCTCCTTACAGGAGTTGATCAAGCTGCCTTAGGTTGCTCTCTGCAAGTTCATCTATCGTAGCGTTATCTTCGATACAACCAGATAAAAGTTGCTTGTAATATTCCGTGCTATAATAGATTTCAAGTTGATCATTGATTACACACAGTCTTACTGGTTTTTCAATGTATTCAGCTGGTACGGAATACTTGCATTTCATAAAAGTGACCATAGAATCTTTTCTGACAATGGTTTGTCGATCGCAATTAAGATAAGACTCTATTACTTCTTTACTTGGTAATGATTGCAGGTATTCCTTTTCTTTTTGAAATAGCAAAAGAGGTGGTACACCTGTTTCATCACATGTACGACGAATTACTTTAGCATTTATTTTTTCAAGGATAGCTATAAGTTCTTCCTCTGTTTCAAACTCTCCTTCGTAAGGATATATCCAAGCTAGAAATTTATTTAAAACTTCGACTTTACCTTTGGTAAAGGGATGCCTAGGTTTACAGAGCTTGATTTTGAAGTTAAAGTCTTTGGCAAAAGCTTTCATTCGGTTACTTATATTTCGCCTGTTACC
>OMYE01000221.1 GCA_900315145.1 uncultured Pseudomonadota bacterium
ATCCTGCACCCTGCTTCCGCATGCGCTGCAGAACTTCGCGCCGTCTTCCAGCTGGGCGCCGCATTTTTTCCCTTTGTCCTCTTTGATGATAGGACAGACGTGTCGGTTGGTGTTCGATATCAACTCTCTGTAACTGATGATGTTCTTGCAGACAGGACAATACAGCTTCTGCGGAAAAGCGTATGACCGAATGTCCTGATTGACGGGCAGATATTTATTTCCGTCTGAGGTTTTGGGTTCCAAAAAATATTTTGCGCCTGTCAATGCCTGAAGGTTTTCATTGCTGATTTTTCGATATTCTGCGCTGTCGTCCCGATCCCAGTCATCTACGCCGCCGATCATAGCGGTGTCCCGCACAAAGTCAACCATACTGCCGACGCCGAATGTATTCATCAGCTGACTTTTTCTGATTTCTCCTATGTGCTGTTTTTGACTTGCTTTTGGCTTCCTGTTCTTTTTTTTGTTGAATCTGATACTCATATTAATCCTCAAAATAAATATTGGAAGATGGTTCTACATTTCTTAGAGAGTTGAGGGCAGGCGGAAAATCAAAATCACCTGCATAACCTTCTGCCGAAATTAGCAGCGGTGTGCCGCCGTGAATATCGGCTTTATAGCAAAAAATCCCGACTTGCATACAGTGTTTAAAATTCTCATAAAAACTGGCATATTTAGTGCTTACATTGACGATTTGGAGTCTTCAATATACCAAATCAGAGCAATCCAACAATGAAGAATGGCTTATTATCTCATTTTTTCATTATTACAAACACCGTGTGCAAGTCGGGATTTTAAAAGAATATACACAATCAGAGTTTTGATCGGAATTGGCTTTCTCAGCAAATGAATTAAAAAGGCGAATTCGTTTCGTTAAACCCTGATTATTATCCGGTATACTACATAATTGAAGAATTCTTGTAATCTCTCTTCCGGTTAATCCTGTTTCTGTTGCACCAAGAATATTAGAAAGGCTTTCAATTTCACTATTAGTAAGTAAAGGATACATAATCTCAACTCCGTCAATGCTATTTAAAATAATTAAATCCCGACTTGCAAACGGTGTTTAGCAATAGTATAATCACTCCATAGGAAGTGATTAGTGATGTCAACGAACAGGAGTAAGTCCAGAAAGAAAACTCCATGGGACGATTTATCCGACATAACGGTGATACAGGAGTATTTACAAATGCATTATGTTGCAAGATACGAGCAACGACATCCCAAAATAAAAGATTCCGGGGAAGCGGAACTGATCAATTCATTTCAGCCGAACAAGTGTCCTTTTTGCGAAACAACGGACTTTATTAAAATCGGATTTGATGCCAACGGGATTCGTAGATACAAGTGCAAATGTGGAAAAACTTTTAAGCCCACAACGGGAACTATATTCGACTCCCGCAGAATACCGATATGTGAGTGGATAGAGTACTGTTTAAATATTTTTCGCTATGTCAGCTTAAATGCTGACTCTTGGAATAACCGTAATGCGATGTCTACATCAAAATATTGGCTGGAAAAGCTGTTTTTGACGCTTGAAAACTCGCAGAATGCTTTAGTTTTGAGTGATACAGTATGGCTTGATGAAACTTACTACTCGTTAATGATGAGAGATAGACAGGTTGATGAAAAAGGGAATTATTTAAGAGGGCTTTCACGCAACCAGATTTGTATTGGAGTTGCTACTGATAAGAAACACACCGTTTGCTTTGTTGAAGGGTTTGGCAAACCATCTCAAAAGAGCAGTTATGAAACTTTCAAAGGTCATATTGCGGAAGGTTCTACACTTATTCACGATAAAGAGAAAACTCACAAAAAGCTGGTTGAAAAGCTTAACCTTAAAAGTGTGAGCTATTCTTCATCT
This sequence comes from uncultured Pseudomonadota bacterium, assembly GCA_900315145.1. Lineage (GTDB taxonomy): Bacteria > Pseudomonadota > Gammaproteobacteria > Enterobacterales > Succinivibrionaceae > Ruminobacter. The sequence goes on from OMYE01000221.1 coordinate 1,862, forward strand.
GAACTCAAAGGATTAGCTGATAGCGAAAATCCTTTAAATCCCGTGAACAGAATACATTGTCTGTTAAAGATGTTCCTGAATGCTCACAGCGGTTTCAGCCGCGACGATCTCCAAAGCTATCTTAATCTATACTCTTTCGTAATTAACCCACCGTATGACCATCTTGAAAAAGTAGAGGAAATCATCAAAATGGTTTTTGAAAATCCCAAATCGCTTAAATACAGAGAGCAATTTGGCTTAAACACTTAGTTTTTACACACCGTATGCAAGTCGGGATTTTTTTCCGAAAAGCACTCTGAAACCCTAATGGAAAATTTCTCGTTTGGACATAATCAAAAAAAGTTTGCCTTGAATCGAGGTTTAACCAATTATTTTGCCATTCGCTCTTAAGAACAATATTCAACTCACTGTCTGTAACAAAAGCATTAGAAAAAGCATATACAAGATTATTATCTTTTGAGAATTCCATCAAAAACTTTTCTGCTTTTGTATTAATCCAAACATCATCTTGATCACAGTAAAAAATTATATCTGATGAACATAAGTTAATACATTTCTCATAATTTTTCCTAAACCCTAAATTCGTATGATTCTGTACTATAACTATGTTTAATTGACTATTCTTTGAATAATTAGAAACTACTTCTACGGTATTATCTGTTGAACAATCATCACAAATAATCACTTCATCTGGTGTTACTGTTTGATTCTCGATACTCTCCAATTGTTGGATAATATATTTAGAACCATTATATGAAGCCATAGCAACAGAATAAGTTAATCTCGTCTTTACATTCTCCATACTATCACCCCTAAAGTATTCTATATATAATTTGTTTCGAATAAATACCTTTTTACCGCGTCCTGCCAAGTTGGCAACGGTTCAAATCCCATTTCTGTTAATTTACTCTTATCAAGTCGGCTGTTGAAAGGTCTTGCAGCTTTGCTTAAACCGTATTCTTCTGTTGTGACCGGAATAACTTTTGTTGTGAGACCGTACTGTTTGTAAAACTCGCAGCAAAAGTCATACCAACTGATATATCC
>OMYE01000220.1 GCA_900315145.1 uncultured Pseudomonadota bacterium
ATCCCACTTTATACAAGATAGTGGCCTCATCCCATCCCCAATAATAAAGCCTAGGTATATCCCAACCTAGGCTTTATTCTAATTAAACTTCAAAGTTATATAAAGGTAGAAATTACTTGTCACCCTTAGCACATAACTTAGCAGCGATACAAGTAGAAGTAGATTCTACCTTCCAATCTAACTGACCGGCCTTGGTCCAATAACCACCTACAACTAATGTATATTCAGCACCAAACTGACTACTATTAACAGTTACAGTAACAGTTGACACTAAAGTATCTGATGCCACTGTTTCTGTTGTCTGGTCAGTTGCACCTACAACATTAATTGATTTAACATACTTTGTTGCATAATCAGTAGCGTTTGCCTTGAACTCCCAACCAAATCCATCTGCACCAATTTTACAAGCAGAAGACTGTGTAATGCCCTTTTCCTGCAGACAAAGAGCAACCTGAGTCTTAACTGATTCTAACTGCTGAGTAGCTTCAGTGAACTTAGCCTTCTTCATGTATGAAGAGTAAGCTTGGAAAGCGATAGCAGCTAAGATACCGATGATAGCGATAACGATCATTAATTCGATGAGGGTAAAACCTTTAGTCTTTTTCATGATAAATTTCTTTAATTACAAAGAATTTAACCAAAAAATCGATTCCGGGAATCAATGCTCTCCCCGTACACATATTGAATTTTTCCACGACGCATTGCCCACATTTGCGTTATTTCCAGACAATTATTAAGTGATATTTTTTCCCTCCCCTTTTATAATGATTCCTATATTTATTTTATTTAAACTACCGATTCCCTACCGGGGTCGTATTATCCCAAATAACCTGTCATCACCCGAAACAGCTGGCTGCATATGAACAACAATATAATCATCAAAGGCGCAAAAACTCATAACCTTAAAAATATCAGTTTGCAGATCCCTAAAAACAGATTTTGTGTCATCACAGGTCTTTCAGGATCCGGCAAATCATCGCTGGCTTTCGATACCTTATATGCCGAAGGACAGCGCAGATACGTAGAATCCCTGTCATCATATGCCAGACAGTTTCTTCAGATGATGGATAAACCTGATGTGGAAATGATTGAAGGCTTATCTCCCGCCATATCCATTGAACAGAAATCAACCTCCCATAATCCAAGATCTACAGTCGGCACCATCACGGAAATCTATGACTACCTGAGATTACTGTACGCCCGAGTCGGCGAAGCGCGATGCCCGGTTCACGGCTATGTTCTCAAAGCTCAGACCATAAAGCAGATGATTGATGCCTGCATGAATCTTCCTGAAGGCTCAAAAGCCATGATTCTGGCTCCGGTTGTCCGTAACCGCAAAGGCGAATACAGACTGCTCCTTGATAACCTAGCGAGAGACGGTTTTGTACGCGTAAGAATAGATGGCGACACCTATGATTTAAGCGATCCTCCGGCTCTTGATTTACATCAGAAACACACTATTGAAGTAATTGTCGACCGCCTGCGTATCCGTAATGATGACGCTACCCGCGTCCGCATTTCTGACTCACTGGAAACAGCCCTAAAACTCAGTGACGGACTTGCTTCCCTGCATCCTATGGATGAAAGCTTCAAGCCGCTGGAATTCTCTGCCAAGTACTCCTGTCCTGAATGCGGTTATAACATTCCGGAAATCGAACCGAGAAATTTCTCCTTCAATAATCCTGCCGGAGCATGCCCGCACTGCGACGGTCTGGGAGTTCAGGAGATTTTTCTGCCGGAATCATTTATTGTTGATGAAAAAGCATCCCTTAGAAAAGGAGCCATCAAAGGATGGTCCCCTACTGCCACCTTTAACTTTTCAACACTTGAGGCATTATCCGAGCAGTACAACTTCAGTCTGGATACACCATTTAACGAGCTCGATAAAAAAATTGTGGATATTATCTTCTACGGTTCCGGAAATGATGAATTAAGTGTAGTGCAGAAATTCCGTAATGGTTCTGAATTCAAGTATTCCAAAACTTTTGAGGGAATAATTCCTTTAACCACCCGTAAATATAAGTCTGCCAAAGATTCCGAAAAAGACGAATTTACCCGTTTTCTTACCACCGAGCCCTGCCCTGAATGTCAGGGATTCCGTCTTAAAAAGGAGTACCTCCATGTCTTTATTAACAATGTGAATATTGCCGACCTTTGCAACAAAACTATTGTTGAA
>OMYE01000214.1 GCA_900315145.1 uncultured Pseudomonadota bacterium
GGTATGCATTGCCTGCCTGCAACAACCGAAGATTCGTTTTTTCCATACGGATCTGAGGTTCCAACAGTCCTACGGGACTAAGGAGTTAAAAATGGAAAATCAAATCAGAACCGGGGCTCTGCCTCTTATTATGGGAAATTACGCCAGTAATTTTGGAATTAACCTCTTCATGTATGGTGCCTCTGCATATACCGACGGTAAAAACATTACCATTCCAAGACTCAATTTTAATAATGAAGATGAGATGGATATGGCGTTCGGTTACGTTGCTCACGAGTGCGGACATGTTAGGTACAGTGATTTTAGTGTTATCGGTAAATCATTTGATGGTACTGAAGCACTAAGAAGCCTGTTTAATGCTCTTGAGGATACCCGTATAGAGTACCTTCAGATAAAGAACTGGCCGGGACTCAGAAAGACTTTTAACCATCTGATTACAAAGCTTGATGAGTCAATATGCAAGTATTTGCGTACCTGTAAGAACAAAACTAGTCTGATAACGGTGTTTTTTGACTGTTCAAACAGAGTTAACTGTCTTAATCAGTCAGCTGAAAACAGCCTTAAAATGGCCAAAAATAAGCTGAAGAAGATTTTGCCGGAAACACTGATTTCTGCTTTGCAGAAAAAAGCACGAATGGCTGTTAAATGTCATGACTCTGAAGAAGTCCTTGAACTTAGTAGAGAAATAATGAACTCAATCATGAAAACAATTGATTTCATTAATGATCAAAAAGCCAAAAAGGACAATGCTAAAGGACAAACCGATCTTTTCGATAATTCTTTATCTGAAAGTATAAAACAGGAGTTTGACGGGATGCCCGAAGCGAATGAAAAACAGACAAAGGCTCTGGAGAAAGAATTTGATAAAATTCTAAGCAAGATGAAGGATAGCATCGAACTTGATAATAATCTTGATCGAAAGCATCCGGATTTAGCTAATGTAATAGAAGCCTGCTCTGCTCAATCTGTGGGTGCCGTTGATATTGGTTCTCTGGTAACAAGAAATTCAGCTCCGGCTGATAACTTGTCCTTATACAAGAAGGTTCTTTCCGAAAATTCATTAAGGAATAATATTCACCATCTTGTAAAAGGATATGAGGATTGGAATATCGGTTCTGCATCATGCGGTAAAACTCTTGATGTCAGACGGTATCAGTGCAGTTTAGGAATCAGCGACAGAGTGTTCAAGAAAAAGCTTCCTAAAAAAGCTTTAAACACCAGTATTCATTTACTGGTTGATATTTCAGGATCTATGTCAAGACCTTGCCACGAGAATTCAACCACGACCAGATCGCAGGTTGCCAATCACGTTGCTCTTTCTCTTGCAATGTCTCTTGAAAATATCAAAAACGTGGATAACAGGGTTATCTATTTCCCGGGAAATTACTGCGAGTATGAAGAGGTATATCATAGCGGTCAGCCTTTGGTTGAACGTGCGACATACTTCGATTTGAAGCCACGTGGATGTACACCATTGGCTCAGACTCTGCTGTATTCAATGCATAATATGCCGTGTACGGATAAGTATCACCGCAATATTATTATTGTTATTACCGACGGAGAACCTGATAACTACCAGTTTGCCCGGGATATGCTGGCCAAAGCAAAATCTCTGGACATCGAAGTGTATGCCCTAAGGATTGCTCCTAATCAGGGCCGACTTAAAGATCTTTTTGAAGAGCAGGTTGACATGTTAAATGCTTCAGAATTACCTGATGCGATGACAACATTGCTTGCCGATAAGATTTTTAACTGTCGCTAATAGTTATCTTGATCTACACAAAGCCTTTATCTGAAAAGATAAGGGCTTTTTTTATTCCTGATGAAAAATTCAAATTTTCTCACGTTTTATGGTTGGTTCGTTTGAATGTTTCAATTTCAACGTCCTTTATCATTTGCTTAGTTATAAGTTCATATAAGGAATATAAACAAATGGAAGCCGTAAAAATTCCAAGACGTATTGACGAGCCGCCTAATCTTCTGCTCTGGACTCTTGATGAGTTCATTCCTCCGATTATCGGACTTCTCTTCGGCGTAATGATTAACCATGCCCTGCCGTGCATGTTTCTCGGTTTTGTAGCCACAAGCTTTTACAGACGGTATCGAGACGGGCATCCGGACGGATATTTTCTGCACATGGCCTATTACTATCTGGGCTATCCGTTAAAGGGAAGAAGTTTCGTTAATCCGTTTATCAAAGAATTTTTACCGTAGTAAAGGAGTTATGAGTTGGAAGAAGAAAAGAAAAATCC
>OMYE01000213.1 GCA_900315145.1 uncultured Pseudomonadota bacterium
TAATTTTGAATTGTAACTATTTATTACGGTTGTATTAACCGGTAGCAGGTGTACAATAATTGCATGATAAACGTCAGTACTTTCAGTGATTAATCAGGTATCGATTCCACATGAGCAGAAAATTCAATATAGATGACTATTCAAAAGAAAAACTGAAAAGGGCCAGGATGTGCGAAACTGACGAAAAAAAATCATTCCTGACCGGCAATAAATCTACCTTCATCCTTTGTCCCCACTGTCATAAACAGATAGATTTTTTTAGTTATGTCAAGGAATTACCTGATTATTCTTATAAGAGTACTATCCGTAAAAAGACAGGAGCTGAACTCAGATGCTGCCGCCGTTGCGGTGAGATTTATCTTGATCCGCGCTATCGCGAGGAAGCTCTGGGTGGCAGATATATAATGAGTAAGCACGAATATGTCAGTACAGTAATTTGTGGGATATTTTGTACTATTCCTGTATTAATATCTTTAGCCTTATATGCAAAAAACTTCACATTTGCAGAAATTAACAAAGACATTATTTTTATCTGCTTTTTTGCAGCTATTATTTTGGTTGTCACGGCGGAGGCTGTAGTTGCAATGGTACTGAGGTCAGGTAAAGACAGGCAAAGTAAAGGATCTGATTATGAAAAATCCAGAAAACGGCTGCAGAATATCTACTATCTTAAAGCTATGGACAGACTTGGAAGACCTCTTCCGGAAATGTATACAGAAATTATCAATAAAGGAGAATTCGCAGAAGAAGGAACCCCAAAGCAAACAGATAAATTTCCGGTGGAGTCATCTGCAAGAATATTCCGCCTTATAAAAGGATGCTGTTCATACTGCGGTTTGATTGTTAAAGAACCGGAATCGTACAGCCGGTTCAACCGCCCTATTACCAAATGTCCGAAATGCCGTAGTTTTATATATGACTCTAACTTGATGGAACTTACGGCATATCCGGAGTCACGGAGGAAGAACATCTATAATAGTACTTTAGAAGAAATCAAATGCTTTCGTAACAGAGTATTGAAAATTATTGTAATTACCGGACTTATTTCTTTGGTTCTGACTACTGTTATAGTTTGGTTACACTCTTTTTTATATACATGCCCGCCAAATCCGGATAACAGCTATATGACGGAGAATGTTTTATGTAACTCTAAAAGTACCAGAGATATTATCACAGTTATAATTCTTCTAATCATTATAGACTGTTTATGCGGTTATTTTTTATTATTCAACCTCGCTGATTTATTCAGAGTCTTTAAATCCCACAATAAAAGTTTTGATGAGGTGGTTAGGGAATCAGAAAATCGTATGAAAGACCAGAATTATGCTGAAATAGTGAGAAAGGCAATTAATGAGAATAATACGGAACTGGATAACTAAAAGAATCCGGTACTCCTTTCAGCTACAGTAACCGTCATTACTTCTGAAGAGGTGTATAACGGTTGTTTTTACTTAATTTCAGTTGTTCAAGTCCTGTAAAGGCACAGTCTAAAGAGGTTACTCTGTCGGAGAAAATAATCTCGGCGCTGATTTCCTTATATTGTTTGCCATAACGAACGGATTGTATGTATTTCTGTAATACTGATACTCTTCAGCAGATTCATTAGGTTTTCTGCATCTGGTAAATTCGTAACTGATGGTAATGGATTTAAATTTATTGCTGATGATGCCGTTAACAATTTCAGGTGTGATATCGGTATATTCGTTGAGCACGGGATTCAGACTGTTGTTATTCCCTGAGGACAGGAGTTTGATGGCGCAGTATGCGGCTCCGAAAAATGAAATAATTATCTGAGCTGTTACTGCCAGTACTAAAAACCTGAGAGAGATTTTTGTAATTAACTGGTTGAATTTGTTGCCGTTACTCATTTTGTTTTAGTTTTTCTGTAATAATTATTCAAAACGGTTTGTGTATCCGAGAGCGGTATATATTCTGTTACCAGCGAGAAATTTCTGCTTAAGCCTATCAATGAAGCGCCTAAAGGAATGCTTTAATGACAGACATACTTTAACAAAAAGTTCTGAAAAAGTTAAGGGGATTTGCAGCTTTATGATTTCTGCAAGTCCCCTTTTATCTTACATTTCGCAGTTAAACTTTCCTAATTTTTTTCGTTTTGCTTAAAAATGCATATAAAAATTATATTCCGTATGTTTTTTGATAGTTAGCACCTAGTAATTTCAGTATTTCATAGGCTTGATCCTTGATATGAAAATAGAATCTCCCTTTTTGCCTAACAATGATTGTTTGAACACCACTGAATATCTGAAATACATATCTCATGGTTATTTTATCTGTA
>OMYE01000212.1 GCA_900315145.1 uncultured Pseudomonadota bacterium
CCTTGTCCTTAAGAGCAACGGCTACATTCATAACCTTGAATTTTTTCTTTGTCAGCATGGTTAAAGTCAGAGCTCCGCCGAAGGATTTCATTACAGCCTCATTTTTCTCCAAAAAAGGAAATGACAGTCTGCTACCCGGCTGAATATCTTTGAAGAAATCATTCCAGGATACAAGATTATTGTGACTGTCGTTATTCTCCCATATTTTTTCCTGAGCAGTCATCAGTGTCTGAACTGCCATATAATCAACCTTTTCAGCCCTGATAATTTCATTCATCAGAATCAACCCGCAGGAATCAATTACATTCCAGTGCGGTCTGGTATATGGATTAGCAGATACATATATGGTGAAACTATCTTTGGCATAGACATTCTGCTCTTCCGTAACCTGAACAGGTTTTAACTTATCCATAAATATACTGAGCTGCTGATCCCAGTCTCTTTTTACCAGTCTGTTAACGGTAATGAAGTACCTTGATTCATGATCATCAGCGATATAGGAAATATTATTTCTGTTAAAGGGGTCCTTATCTCCTGTAAGAGACATTCCAGTTCTTTTTTCAAGAGTAACCGAACTTTTACCCCAGTTACTGACAATGATCTGCGGATTCATAGCTATACAGGTGCAACCGCGGATTAAATTGGTAAGGTAGAGAGCGGCGTACGCTCCGCATGAGGAACCGATGACGCAGATATTCTTTTTATCGATATTTCTATCCTGAAGAATTTTTTCAATAATCTGCTTCAGTTCATGAGCAATTGAATGATCTTTAGTGCCAAAATACCAGCCGGTTGTCAGTTTTTTATAAAGCTTGTACATCGGATCTTCGACACAGATGACATCAGCATTGCAATAGCCGTACATAGACCATCTGTCAAATCTGGTATCCGAAACGGTTCTGCCACCTGATGACAACAGCACAAAAATTTTTCTCGGCTGCCCCTCCGGTAGATTATTTTTAGGTATATACAATGTCTCAAAAGTAAAATTCTGAGTTTTGATATTCATTTTTGCCGGAGTATTTTCAAAAACCTTTTTATCACCGCTCTTGGATAAATCCACCATTGCAGTTTTTAATTTATTAATATCAATCATGGTATAAACACCTTTACTAATTCTTAATCCTACAGATAGGATACAAGTCAAAAAATCAATTATTTCCAGAATGACAGAACACCGGGTAACATCTCTCCATAAAACCTGTACTGTTAAGAGATTTGCTGGAGTGAACTTGCCGGGTTTTCCCTTTACTTTTGTTCCGACTTTTTCTGTTCAGCTTTATCACTGTTACTCTTTTCAGTATTCTGCCCGGCTGGGAGCTGAGTACCTTTCTGATCATCAGTCTTTTCTTTTTCATCTTCATCGAACTTTAACAGGCTTTCCTTTATGGTGGAATCCTTTAAGGCATAAAATTTCTTTAAAGAGAAGAAGATAATCCTGTAGACACTGTAATCATTCTCAGTTAATCCCCTTTTCAGAACCTTGAGAGAATAATCCGTCATATACTCGTCAAGATAGATGTGATGAGGCGTATCCTTCACATAAGGAATATTGGCAGAAAAGAGAATTATGTTATCTGTGAGATTTCCAAGGAAGTATGTCTTGTAGTATTCATCCTTTGATTCAATGTTAAGATACTCTCTCAGTACCTTGCACTGATAGAGATCAAACTCATCATTGATGGAATGAAACAAAAAGAACTTGGTTTCCTTGTTCGTAGCAATATCCCTAATATGAAGTCTTTTATCATTTGCGGGATCATCAATCATTATACCGGTAGCTTTCTGAAATCTGTTTTTTCCTGTACCGAAACCCTTTTTAGCATCAATCCATGTTTTAAGATCATAAACCGGATTTATTGCCACCACATTGGATCCGGGAAGTAAATTTCCTAGAATCACGGAAGCAGTAGCACCTTTAGAGTCGCCGATAAAATTAACGGCATTAACCGGGATGTTGTGAACCTCCATTATTCTTTTCACCAGCTTAAGCACATACTTAGGCAAATCATGATCCTTATCGCCCAGCCAGAAGGTTGAAGCATTGGTGTAATAGAGCATATCAGTAATACTTAAGGATAAACCGTCATAAAATCTTGCCCAGGTAATTCTGTCAAATGAAGGATATCTTTCAAGACTAGGATGAACACTGAAAAAAACATTTAACTGTTTTACGTCATTGCCTTTATACAAAAAGGACTTAAACAGGACATCATCCACCATGATATCCAGACGATGCTGATGATCAGCGGACAGATATCTGTAGTCCACTGATACAGTTTTAGATCCGAGTTTACTTGCTGTCTGCATCCGTTTAAAGCTGTCTTCATTCACTGCAATTGAATTAAAATTCAAACTGCAGAGCGTAAATTCCCTTAAAGCCAACGCGCTACATTATATGAGTCATAGAAAAAATATTCACCAGTGTCCGGTTTTTTTTATAATTTTTCTGAACTTTACGCATATTTTAAGGCTATATCCCATA
>OMYE01000210.1 GCA_900315145.1 uncultured Pseudomonadota bacterium
GCCCCGGTTATAAGCCACAAGCATCGCCCATTCCAGATCAGGCTTTACATTCAACACACGCAACCCAGTCATATCCAAGCTGATAACATAGAACTTCGAATCCTCAAAATCACTGATCAACGTCAATGGCTGATAGGGCTCCGTCCCCATATAGAACCCTTTGCCAAAATCACAGCGTTCTCTGCTTATCGGAGCAATGGGACCTTTGATGCCAGATTTGGAACAATGGTACAATAACACTTTTTCGGAGCTGCCGCTTACATTCACAACACTTTTCTCAATCTTCTTTTGAATAATATCTTCCAAATCGATGTTTCTTTCCTTACAGATATCGTACAAACGAAGTTGAGCTGCCTTGTTCGGCTGAGAATGTCCGTTTTCCCACCGGTTCACGGTTGCATAGGAGATGCCGATCATCCTGGCCAAATCTTCCTGACTTGCATTCAACCGGTTTCTGATTTCAAGAATAAGATCCTTCACGCCTAGCCTCCGACATAACATTTGCTACGTCAGTATTATAGTGTTTGCTATATCGAAAGCCAATTCAAATCTGAAAACTTCCTGCGAACAATCAGCTCTTTCGTAAGCGTACCAGCAATCCGTGTTATTTACGCGATTGCAGAACTGCATTATCATTAGCCCGTCAGCGAATTTGAGCGGAGATGAATTATCCGGTCAGGAATCAATAGATGGCATCACAGTTCACTTTATGTAAATTTTACAGGGAAATATGCCCTGGGCTATAATCTCCATCATTATTTAATAAATGATAAAAGGCTGAATATATGCACGCATTAGTTTACCTCCAGAATGGAAGTTACTACACCTCTGCTGTTTACGGATACTACAAGGGACCTGCCACCATTAGAAAAGGTTATGAGCGGTACTGGATAGTCTGGAACAGCAGTAAAACCAGACTTATCCGTTGGCCGGCAATGGTTCCGGACAAAGAATACCTGGTTCCGCAGATACTCATAGTAGACTCTGACCAGAGTAACTGGATAATCGATGATGATAATGACAGCGGCTGTGTTGATTTTCTGACTATAGAGCTTCTGATCTCCATTCTCGATAACAATGTCCAGCCTGAAGACATCCTGAAAAAATGCCGAAACGCAGATGCCCCTTATATATTCCATGATAAGATGGAAATTAAAAAACAGAAAGATATTGAAGATCTTGACTGGATTTCCATGGGATTCCATGATGCCTTCCTGACGAAAAAAGAATTTCTAGAGGATGGTTCACTTTATTTAGCACTTGACGGAATCTGGTGCTGTGAACTGGAAATATGGTTCAGCGGAGAAATAGAGTGCCACACTGCCACAGGTAAAAATGGAGAGGAGTATGATTTGTACTGGGATTGGCAGATAGCAACGATTCTAATGCATGAAGGATTTATATACTTTGTTGTAGATGAACCGGTTACGACATTTGCCGATATCAAATCCGATTGCTGTTATTTTAAAGCCCGTCACCTGAAATACCGGATAACACCTCGTTTGCTATAAATCTATAAATAATGAGTCTATTCAGCTAATCGACACGTCCAGTCATCATGCCTCAATTTATCCTCAAACGCAGTCGTGCCTGCCGTATTTATCCTGTCTGTGACGGTACTTGAATATTTAAAAATCAGTATTCTCTTATCACTTCAGACTTAACTCTCCGGATTAAACATCCTCTCTTTCATAGACGGTATCTCTCAATAAATCCGCCTCAGGATTCTTTAAATACAGAGCATCAGGTGTCACGCAACATTCAAGAAAGATAATTTTTACTCCGGCAGAAACGGCATCGTAATATGCATCAGCAAAGGCTTGATGAATTCCTGCATTAGGACGGACTTCGGTAATACCTTCCATCTGTATCACAAATACCAGAACAGCCTCATATCCCTCACTGACTGCCTTTATAAGTTCACGCAGGTGACGGACTCCTCTTTCAGTCGGGGCATCGGGAAAATAGCCTATACCGTTTTCCTCCAGTGTACAGCCCTTAACCTCGAGAAGAAAACGTTTATTCCCGTCCTCCATATAAAAATCAATACGAGACTTTCCATATACATATTCAGGAATAACAATATCAAAATGGAGATTGTCGAGCCATTCCTTCACCACTTTATTCGGGGCCTGACTATCCATATTTATAAGAAGACCGTTTTCTTTTTTCACGGCCACCAGATCATATTTTGTTTTACGTCCCGGAGTACCGGGAGCCGTAAGATATACCAGACATCCGGGGAGCAGGAGTTCCCTGCATCTTCCGGTATTTTTTACGTGTACGGTTTCCGTTCCTTCGGATATTTTACTCCTAAAATGACATTTCTAATGTTATTCAGCCGCAGGTAAATGTTGTATGTATTGTATCACCGGCAAGACTTATTAGTGTTACAGGATGTTGCTAAAAACACATATGAAATATTGGTTTATTTGGTGTACTCTTTATGTTTCCGATACAACCTAATCTATGAAATATTCTCAAAAATACTAATAATTATCAATTATATGTAAACATACATAGAATATTTGAGATAATTTCTCATATTTTTATTGAAAATACAAATTTTAAGAATATACTTGTTTAAACGGAGGATTTACTATGTTAAGTCAGTTTATTGTAAAAAATTTCAAGAGCATTAAGGACGAGATGATATTTGA
>OMYE01000208.1 GCA_900315145.1 uncultured Pseudomonadota bacterium
CACCATAAAACAAAAAAGTGTTGATTTCTTCTTATAAATCAACACTTTTAAAACATTAGTATTGTATGTAGTACTAAACTTTAAAGAATCTTAGGTTAAGGATTCTCCCACCATCTGGCATTTTTCTGCTTTTCCTCTTCCTTCGGTTTACAGCCGTACTCCTCAATAAGCTTTCTGGAGGATTCAATCGCCTCCTGGCGTGATTTTTTACCTGCCATCTTCAGATAATATTTGAGCTTCATTCTGCCGTCGGTATAACCGCAGGAGGCATAGGCCGCCCCCCATGCATAAGCATCAACATAGTTATCCTGTGAAGCCTTTAATATGGCCAGATTATAAAGAGCCACATGATTGCCTGATGAAGCTGACTTTCTGTATAGTTCCTCAGCCTTTACCGGATCCTTATCCACACCGAGACCGTTCAGGTAGATATTACCGAGATCGTTGTAGGCATCAACCACTCCGCTGTCAACAGCCTTGGTGAATATACGCATGGCCTTTTCGTAGTTCTTATCAGTACCTATACCGTGCAGATACATTGAACCTACGGTAAGGTTATTCTCCTCCATGCCATGGGTTATTGACTTTTCAAACATCGCCAGTGCCTTGGCATTATCAAAAAGTTCACTGTCATTCATGGAATAGATATGAGCAAGCTCATCCTCTGACTCAGCACTCTTGTCAATAAGCGAAAGCAGAAGCTCCTCAGCCTTTTTGATATTCTTCTCCCTGCCGAATCCACCGTAGATATAAATAGATGCCAGAATTCTGCGGGCGGCAATTATTGCCTGATAATCCTGATTCTTTTCAGAAACCTCGGCAAGATCTCTGGAGGCAAGACCTTCAATAAAGGAAATACCGCGGGCTATCTCCTCTTCTGACGGAGGATCATTTCTGTGATGTCCGAGATCAACCAGAGCCAGCTTGAATCTGGCCGCCTGATTATCCTTTGAGGCCTGTTCTTTCAGAATCTCTATGGCATCATCATTCCTGCCTTCATCAAAATAAATATCGGAAAGCTGCAGAGCTGCCAGACTGCTCCCTGCTTTATGAGCTTTAATGAGCCATTTCTTCGCCTCCTTTTCATCGCCGTTTTTCAGACTGATACTGCCGATAATGAGGGCGGACTCAGGATCATCATTGACTGCCAGTTCCTTGAGAATGGTTTTACCATACTCAATGGTCTCGGCATCAGACCTGCTGTCCTCAAGAACCGATTTGGCGTATTCCCTGAGCTCATCTACAGATGACACACCTGCCCTTGATCGCTGTTCCAGAATATTCTGGAACGCCTTAGTCTTTTCCGGGGTCTTTTCCACCAGATCCAGCATATAAAGCTTGGCCTGATAGTACATGGCGTCAAGGTCTTTCATCTGACTTGCCATATCCAGATACTCCCAGGCCTTTTCATAATCTGGATTGTCGCTGAGTAAATTGATATAGGCATTGGCAATTGCACGGAAATTGGCACTGGATTTATGCTGCGGATCTTTGGCCACCTTCTCGAAAAGTTTTAAAACCTGTGTGGCTTTAGGTTTATTGTTTTTGAAGTACTCCTCATCACTTGCCAGCTCTTTCATGACATCAACAGCATGAGGATAGATCGATAAATCAAGATTAGGGACAAAAATAAAGCGGTACAGGTACTCATTACCGGCATCCGTCTCCCGGCCCAGTCCGCCTAGGTCGTCCTTTTTGATTCTGCCGAGGATATACAGAGCATCAGGCTCAGTTACCGCATCCTCCTTCTCGCACTTTTCGACAGCCAGCTCATATTCACCTTCATTAAACGCCTGGGTACACTTTTCAATATTTGACTCACCGCATGCGCCTAACATGGTGGCGCAGACGATAGAAATAGCCAGAGATGATATCTTCGAACTATTATTTTTCATAATACTTCCCCCTAATATCCGTTTTATTTTCCGGTAAATTCAAGCACTTAACCGGCTGACGGTATACCCTGCCGGAGACTTTTTACAGTCGAGGAAAACCGCCGGATCCACTTATCAGTTATCAGTGCAGAAAAAGCTCGTTATCCGGCATGCCGTATTTCATTTTGTATCGGATATTCCTGATATTTATATTCCACACCACCATGCATATATCCGGAATGAATCACTAAAAATAACCCCGGAATGAAGGCGGCACGACTGAAAAAATGCCTGTTAAAACCTCTTTCCATTATAGAATAGCCTTATTTTTCTTATTGCGAGATGTTTCATATTTGATATTGAAAAATATACAAAAAATAAACATTTTTATAAAAATTTTTATTCAGTCACAGTTTGCCGGAAAAACGCATTATCAAAATGTTACATAAAAGATTTATTTTGTTAACTGTCTATTACCTTTTACTTTTACCTTTTTCCTTATCTTTTTAACCGCTTCTCTTGTCTGCTAACATCACGGATGTACCTCTCAGGAAAAAACCCGTTCCCCAGAAAATAGCATCATGCTAGAATGAATCATAGTGTTATTCAACTGATGAGCCACCTTCTAAACGGGATGAAGTGGCCGGAGTGGTAAAAATTATGAAAATCGTTGCTTTAGACTTACATACTCTCTTTCCGGAGGCAGATGATGAAAACTGCCTTCAGGTAAATGAACAGGAAATAAAAAAACTCTGCGGACCGGATGACGAGCTTATCTGCTGCCGGAATCTGGATCTTAACCACTGCGGCACTGAAGAGAATATTTCC
>OMYE01000238.1 GCA_900315145.1 uncultured Pseudomonadota bacterium
TTTCTTTCCGAATCTCAATGATAACTGGTGGGTCAGATACCAGTATCCTTTATGCAGTCTGGTAAGATACCGGACCGGTCTTGGTTCCATAATTCCGTACAGTGTCAGCGCCAAGGATGATTTTCTGGTATGTCTCATGCACTCATGGTCTTTCCTCTACCGTGATGATGACGGATACGAATATTACAAGGACGATCATAGAAAGGAAGATTTCCGGAAGATGCTCAGAAAGATGAGCAGGGATTTTGATATTATCGATTCCAGGGATCTTAAAGAACTGATTGACAGCGGTAAAATCACCGTTGATCATACAGAGGATATTAAGAATACCGTATATATCCCGGCAAATCTTAAACGTCCACGACTTACAAGGGAGCAGATAAAAAATAAGAATTATGCCTATCTTTCAAATGAGGTGGAGCATAACGGCAGTTATGATCACAGCTTCTTTTCAGACAAGAGATTCTACTACGGAATGAGCTGCTGTCTTTTTCCGTCAATGATTTATGAATATATTCAGCCGTCAGAAGAAGATCTTCGGATGAATGAGAATCTCAGGCAGTTCAAATTTTCCTATGAAGGAAAGGACGGGGATATCGACAGCAGCCGGGTGACAATCGGCTGCCGTATGCTGAACAAAGTGGAAAAGGTCAGATATATACCGCTTAATGTTAATTTTGAAATCAGGAATTTTCTGTTCTGCGGTAAGCTGCCGGTCCGCGTAGAGGTAGAATCAGAACAGGATATTATGTTCGGGTTATACCTGTACGACAGTGAAGGTCAGAAAATTGACAGCAGGACTTTTCACTGTAACTGTAATGCTCTGATGGATGTTCCGGAAAATACCGTTACCTTTGCCATTTCTCTCAGAATACCGGAGGATTTCAAAAGTGCGGTGATTAAGTACATATCCTTCACTTTTGTAGATACTGTCTCCACTCATGTGATTCCTATTGTTGACAGGGCTGATACCGGGACTGTACTGGACGAAAAATGCCGGGCGGCATCTAATGAATCCGGCGGGGAACAGGAACGAAATGCAGATTCCGGTGACGCCGAGTTTAAGATTGAGGATGAGCAGCATGATTCAGCAGTAAGAGATACTAAAACCAGGGCTGTCAATTATATTTCCTCCTATGATAATTATTTTAGACTGGCGGTTTATCATCCCGAGAAAAAGAAAAACGGGGTGATTATATTTTTCCCGGAAAATAAGGGCTTCGGAAAAAAACATACCATCGATTATCCTGATTATTCCGGTTCCTGCTACGCAGAGGCGGCCCAAAAGCTTACCGGATACACTGTTATTAATGTGGCTGAACCGTACTTAACCAAAAAGTACAAATACGGCGGCAGCTGGTTTTTTAATGAGCAGGGCAGATCTCTGTTGCCGGAACTTGCCGGTCATATCAGAAATATTATCGGCAGTGACTGCGGGGATATTCTTTGTGCCGGCCATTCCATGGGTGCGGATCTGGCCATCAGTTTTGCGCCGCTTATCAAGGCAAAATACTGTATTTGTGAATCTGTTCATCCTTCCCTGTTAAAATACCCGAATTTCAGAAAAATGGGATACGCTGTAGCTTTGGCGCAGAGTAAATTATCCGGAAAGAAGACTGAAATCAAGAATATTGAATCTCCTGCAGAATCTGCCACCACTAAAGCTGATCGTATTATAAGAGACCATTATGAGGATTGAATAAATCCAGAGAGGATATTCCTTCAGCGGTATATTTCAGCTTTTATAATATGAACCCGTTTATTCCGGTTCTGTTCCAGGAAATAAAACGTGTTGACAGAGAAGCGAGAAAAAATCTTGATTACAAGGTGCTGATTAACGGCAGTGGCCGGGCAAACAAGTACAGTTGTCTGCCGGCGGATGAACTCGTACGGTTAATAGCCAATCTGATGGAGAACAGTACCTGTTTTTAGCTTTCTGGTCTTTATTTATACAAACAGCAGGGGATGGCACAGACATCCCTTGTTTTTTTATTTCAGCCGATATTTAAGCAGGTAACTTTATTTCACCTGGTAACTTTAATACAGCCGGTAACAGGCCGCTGTCCGTATGCTGTTACCATCAGACTGGAAACTTAAGCTCAAGTATTTTTTAATGTTTTTCTGATTTTTATACATATCGTGATACAATCGGCACTGTTTTTGTACGGGGATTTATTCTGATGAAAAAAATTTCATTAAGTGTTTGGAAGATAAATAATACAGATTTTAAGACTCAGGAGCCGGTTTTATACACAGTAACATACAATTTGGTGGAATATAATTTTATTGTCAGCTACCGGGAAAAATCATCTAAAATTTTTATAATTCAGCACCGGAATCAGGAGGAATACACCAAAGCATCGGCAG
>OMYE01000207.1 GCA_900315145.1 uncultured Pseudomonadota bacterium
GATATGAATGCCGATTTCCTGGCTGCTTTTAAATCCCGATGTCCATGGATCAAAGGGGTATATGATAAATTTCACCTGATAAAGAACTTTAACGAAAAGTTAGTATCCGAGGTAAGAAAAGATGAGCAGGCAAGGTTAATTGCTGAGTGGAGACCCAAAGAAGCAGAAAGGCTGAAGAGATCGAAATACACGTTAATGACAACTGAAGAAACCCGACATAGAAATGATCATCCAGAAGCTGATAAAGACGGAAAAATAAGCGGATATCTGCAACCGCCAGATACACACATAACAAAATTAAAATCAAAAAAAAGATCTGACTGCAATCCAGCCAAACAAGCTACAAGAGATTTAAAATAACAATTTAAGAAGGGAAATACGAACAATAAAGACAAAAAAAGAGGTCTCACGACCTCTTTTTAACGAATCAATCAAAATACAAAATTACTTCTTGTACTTGTATGAAAGGTTATCTAAACGGCTGTTAGCACGAGCAGCTTCATCATAAGCCTGGTTAGCCTTGTTAGCGATTTCGCTCTGAGCGCTCTGTAAAGAAGCAACGTCATTTGAAAGAGCGTTAACCTTGTTTTCTAAAGCAGATACTCTGTTTTCTAAAGCAGCGTTAGAGCAACCAACTAAAGCAGTACCTAATACTACGGTACCTAATACAACTTGTAACTTGTTCATGAATTTCTCCAAATATAATTAAATATATGATTAATGAAACATATATCATTTACCATATGACATTTCCATTATAATCATTTTCATTAGAGATGTCACTACTTTTTATTTAAAACTATTTAATATAAAATTTAAAAAAAATTAATAATTTTAATACATTATTATTAATATCAAGGGTGAACAGAATAACCTGAAATGTTACTGTTCAATGATTTTTAATTAAATCTACTTTCAAAATATTCTCAAAGATTGAAAATTATTTAGCTGACATAATAATTTTTTCCTAAAATATTTTTTTATTTTTGTGCACTATACGACAATTATAAGTTCTAACGGACAATAAAACCACGCATAACAGATACATGACTGCATCGCATAAGCCTTATGCTGTGGCAAATAAACAATGACCTCTGGAAAATACATCTAGACTTATTTACACACGGTCATCTAAACAGCTCTTAGCACCGTACGGAATACCCCCAAAAAAAAATATATACTTCCCGTTCAGGATATGGAGGTTTAGCAATAAATAGACAAATACCCCGTTCAATTCTAAAATCATAAAGGAGAAATCAGCTGACTCAAATGATTATGCTATGTTCTAAAATCGATACCAAGGAATATAACATATCATTAGAATAGTAAAGTTTATTTCTTAGAATAGATAATTTCTCAATTCAATACATAAATTTTAATTATAAGGAGCATCAGTGGAATACAAGGTTGAATATCAAAACACCTTTCCGATACTGGAAGTTAAACTTGAACAGGGTGAAAAAATCAGTTGCGAGAGAGGTTCCATGATAACAATGTCTCAGGGACTAGAATTAAAAGGCACCGTTAAAGGCGGATTTATAAGCGGAATAATTAGAAAACTGCTTACCCGTGAAAGTTTCTTTACTCAGAATATCACCGCTACTAAAGGTCCAGGTACTGCAAATCTAGGTGCCAGCATCCCTGGAACCATTCTTCCTTTAGAGATTAAGCCCGGCTTCAACATGATAGTACAGAAAGGCAGTTATCTTGCCAATACGGAAGGCGTTGAACTCAGCACCAAAATGCAGGGAATCATTAAAGGACTAACCTCAAAGGAAGGCTTTTTCCTAATTCGTTTATCCGGTTCAGGCACGGCATTCATCAATGCCCTGGGAGCAGTTAAGAAATTCGAACTGGGGCCGGGAGAAGAACTTGTTGTGGACAACGGTCACCTTCTGGCATGGGATGAGAATATGAACTATGTAATGACCAAATCATCAACTTTAGTTTCAAGCCTTACTTCCGGAGAGGGGCTCGTCTGCAGATTTACCGGACCGGGAAACGTATATATTCACACAATAAGCTATAGTGGTACCGGTAAATCAACGACAGGCGGTATATTAAACCTGTTTATGTAATGAATGCAGATAAACCGCTTTATATAATAATACCGCAGAAGGCATCGACTTAATCCGATATCGATGCCTTTTAATTAAAAACTACCATACCCTGGAGCTTAAAGCCTACAACAAATAAAAATTAGACTTATGCTATATACATGTTTGAGGTGCATCTGACGAATAAGATGCATAGAAAAAGGATTTTTATTTTCCAGGAATAGTCTGAGTCTCTACAATATGCAAAATGAGCAGATCTGAGCCTGTATTTATGACCTTGAGACAACGACAGATACTCCGGCACTTTCATGTCGG
>OMYE01000206.1 GCA_900315145.1 uncultured Pseudomonadota bacterium
CCACTAAAATCAGCTCAAGACTCCATGCTGACAAGTTAACATTGTTTTAAGCCGGATATTGTAATAAAATTGTAGACAATTTTTAAGCTGTAAAGTCCTTTGAAAGTTTGAAAAATAATCTTTTTAGTCCATAATTTACTTCTTTGAGACCAAAAGATAATAAAGCAGGCTTTTAAAACTTTGCGGCAGGCATTTTTTTTATTATTAATTTTTTATTTTTTTGAGATTGTACCGTGAGTACTGCGGTATAAATAATAAATATAATGCTGGAGTTGTTGTGCGCATTGCCGTATTCCAGAATAATTTAAAACATTTCTTGTCATTTTGACCCGGGGGAATTTTGAAAGTTATAGTTATTGCCGGCACCCGTCCGGAAGCCATAAAGGTTGCACCGATTGTCAGAGAACTGAAAAAACATCCGGAGGTGGAAACTCTGTTATGTAATTCAGGTCAGCACAAAGAAATGATAAGTCAGACTTTTTCTGATTTTAATCTTACTCCGGATATTTCTCTTGATGTCATGTCTCCGGGGCAGACTTTAGCCTCTCTGTCCTCTAAACTTTTTGTTGCCGTGGACAAGGTTCTTGAGGAGGAAAAACCTGACTGGGTTGTTGTTCAGGGGGACACTACAACTGTAATGGTCAGTGCACTGTGCGCCTTCTACAGAAAAATAAAAGTGGCTCATGTGGAAGCCGGTTTACGCAGCTACGAGAAATATGCTCCGTTTCCTGAGGAGATAAACCGTCAGATGGTGACCCGTGTTGCCGATCTTCATTTTGCTCCGACAAGAGCTGCCTACGCTAATCTCATAAAAGAGGGAATCTCTGCTGATGACTGTTTTGTTACCGGCAATACCGTAATAGATTCACTTGTATGGGTGGTAGACTACCTCAAGGATAAACCGCAGTACCTTGATGAGAGGGTGCGCAATGCTGTTGCTGAAAGCAAAAGAATTATACTGGTAACCGGACACCGCCGTGAAAATTTCGGCAGCGGTTTTGAAGAGATCTGCAGGGCAGTCCGAAAGCTTGCTGACAGTTATGCCGACTGTCTTTTCGTTTATCCTGTACACTTAAATCCTAATGTTCAGCAGCCGGTGAGAAAATTTTTAGGAGATCATGACAGAATTATGCTGTGTGATCCTCTGTCATATCTGCATTTTCAGGCCTTATTAAGTGTGTCATATCTTGTACTGACCGACTCTGGCGGTATTCAGGAGGAGGCTCCTGCACTGAATAAACCTGTTCTGGTTATGAGAGATGTTACAGAAAGACCTGAGGGGGTCAAGGCAGGGTGTGCCAAACTTGTCGGTGCACATACTGATCTTATTGTTCAAGGGGTTTCAGAATTACTCGATAACAAAGATATATACAAGAGGATGGCTGCCGCTAAAAATCCGTACGGTCGTGGGCATGCGGCCGTGCGTATCGTTGATGCTATATTAAGAGCCTCTTCTGACAAATAGAGGTCGTAGGTGCATCTTTCTTTTTTTAGTTTTTCTAAGTTCAGCAGATGAGATTTATTTATCCAGTCTGCTGCTTTTCTTTTTCTCTGCTGTGAAATATTCACGCATCGGAATGTTCTGTATTTGTGCTGTTACAGCAACAGTCCAGCTTAGATCGGTATATATCTGTTTTTTTTCTATACGAAATTATCATCCTCTGAAGAGTATTGTTTAAAGCCTGTACCTTCAAAATTCTCCTTTCCTATAATTTCTCAGAAATAAGAAAAGAAAAATCTCCCAAGGATAGCAAGGAAATATAATTAAAATATAGTATATATATTTTATATATGATTGTTATAAACAATTTTTAGTAACAGTAGTTGGAAAGCATCACAGATAGTCACCGATGATTGTTATTTTTACCTTATGTAAAATATTTTATGTCGGTCACATAAATTATTTTCTGTTTCCTTTTTTACGTTGATATGTCGATTTTATCAACATCTTGACGGGCTCACATAATGAATATAGGACTTAAAAGATCTATAATACGCTGATAATAGAATGTATAACGACAGGACGAAATAATGAAATTATGTATTTGTGGTCTTGGGTATATTGGTTTGCCTACTGCTGCAATGTTTGCTTCAAATGGTGTGAGTGTAAGCGGAGTTGAGGTAAATCAGCATGCCATAGATATGATAAATCAGGGAAAAATTCACATAGTTGAACCTGGTTTGGGGGAAATAGTAAAGAGTGCAGTAGACAACGGTCTGCTTTCAGCATCAAATAGTGCTGTTGCTGCCGACGGCTACATTATATGCGTGCCTACACCGTTCAAAGGTGAAAATCATGAGCCTGATCTCAGCTATGTGGAAGCTGCTGCAAGAGAAATAGCTCCTTATATTACCAGCGGAAATACTGTTATTCTGGAATCAACATCCCCTGT
>OMYE01000205.1 GCA_900315145.1 uncultured Pseudomonadota bacterium
GCGGGAGCGGCCTCCTCACACGCGTCACAACACATCATCATGTTTTTCTGAACCGCAAGGGAAGGAGCTGCTTTCTTTGCCGCAACTCTTCTGGAAAAAACACGACTGGAAGCACGGACGGATGCCATGATACCGGCGCCTGAACATCCGAGCCCCCGCTCCTCTTCGTATTTAGGGCGGGGATGCTTCTCTTCGTAAAACGCTTCTATTGCCTCTTCCGGCGTTCCTTCTTTTCTCTCGTGCAGCCAGGCATACAGTTCCTCCATGACATTCTTCCTGCCAAGCTGTTTAATGAGAAATACAAGCTTCTCATCCCCATAGGTTACTACGCTCAGTACTTTGGCTGCATGTTCGGAGTAGCCCAGACTGAGATAGTATTCATACTTTCTGCGGGTCTCTTTCGATTTGTTGATCAAACGCTTAAACTTCATGACTGTTCTCTCCTTTTTAATAATAATGTTTTCACTGTACGCTCCTCGCTGTCTGTACGTTAATTATATAAGCAAAATGAATCAAAGTGGTCGCTTCCCAGGCGACATTTCCCCTGCCCCCCTTTGGTTTGAATGAAAAACTCATTGCAAAATAGGTTCTTAAATTTCGTTTTTAAACAATGTTTCATTGTCCTTTTGAATGTTTTATATGCTATAATTTCATTAAAACTGTTGAGAAATGCTCTTTTATTTGCATGCCAAAATAGCGGCTTGTATTTTCTTCTGCAAAAGTTAATGCAACCCACTTAGTAGCTATTTATGGATAATTGTGGATGATTAACTATCTGCATTTTCATTCCTATTATTTGCTAAGTAATTTTGGACTCAGGCAGATATCCTCTGCGGGAATTGGGGACATACCGAGTATTTCCAACAGTTTTTTCATGTCTTCCGTTTTTACAAGGTCATACGGGCTCTTATACGAAAGCCCTGGCCGTATTGTGCTGTTTATGTGATTTGCAACCAGCGTCATATCTTTCTGTGTGTAGCCTTTAAAAGTGTGGCCTTTTGGAATGACATATCTTATAAATTCATGGTTCTTTTCGATATGGGGCTTTTGCCACGAGGCCTGGGGATCACAATAGAACACACGGGTTCTTGGTAAACCACTCTTTGTGTATTCCAATTCCAATGCATTCTTAAAGCATCTCCCATTGTCAGTTAATACTACTGGAAACAGCTTGCGGAATCTCTTGAGCCCCAGTTCTTTTGTCAGCTTGTCAAACACCTTGATTACTGGTTCCATAGATTCATCTTTTAGTAAAATCAGCAACATTACGGAATTTTCTACAAACATCATAGTCAAAACTACATGTTCCCTGGTCCGTAAGCCTCGTACCGTATCCATCTCAACCACCGGTGTGCCAGGATGTTCTTCCAAGTATTTTAAATAATCTTCATACGTTCTTCCCCGGCGATAATTGAACCGGTTGCACTTAATCTCCGTCTGCTTTTTACGGCGCCTCTTATATTTAACCTTGCGCCGCAAATCCAAGTTGCAGATGGTAAGTTCACCTTGATCAATATAGTTGTAGATGCTTCTTTCCGATACCTTAATCTCTGCTTTATGGATACTGCATATATGCGATAATGGCTGTCCCTGCCTAATGAGCGGAGATAAGATTTCGTCCAGTGTCTGCAGCTCCTGTTGGCTTAGCCGGATCCCTTTACGAGATTCCGAACGTGTCTTTTTCGCCTTCGCATCTGCCCGTTCCGCTATGTAATAATATTTGTCATAAATACAACGTCTCTTGTTCTTTTCGCCGCAATTACTACATACAAACGGTGACTTTAAATGCTTGCTGCACTCATGGTTTTTGACTCTGTCACAGATTTTCGTACAGTCAATTTTCTCACAAAGTCTGCATTTTCTGGTGCA
This sequence comes from uncultured Pseudomonadota bacterium, assembly GCA_900315145.1. Lineage (GTDB taxonomy): Bacteria > Pseudomonadota > Gammaproteobacteria > Enterobacterales > Succinivibrionaceae > Ruminobacter. Next base: position 1,870 of record OMYE01000205.1, read on the forward strand.
GTATTCATCATCGCACATGTTCTTTTTTGCACAATTTGAAGCATAAATGCAGTCTCGACCAAATATATATGGCATCTTGATTTTTATCCGGTTTCGCTTCACCTCTCGTATAACACTGGAAGTACTTCTCTCAATGTCCTTTGCAATTTTGTGAAACGAATAACCAGAATAGATACCAGCTTCAATCCTCACCCTTTCTTTTAATGTGATTCGATTATAATTACTCATGTTACTCCTAACCGCAGATAGTAATCATTTCGAATCATACCATATAAAAAGCACTTCTTTGCAAAACTTATTGCAACAGTTTTATCGAAAAAGAAAGATTTTTGTTGCAATAAGTTTTTCATTTAAAGCCTGCCCCCTTTGACCTACTTTAATTTTACAACTTTGCCAGTCCGTTTGTACGTACTTTAAGAAATGCCGCGCGCCAGTCCTTGTGCGGATTTTGGAAGTTTTGCATTTTTGTGCGCAAAATTTCCAGACGCGTTAGACACGCCCGCCAATTCGTTTTTTTGAAAACTG
>OMYE01000204.1 GCA_900315145.1 uncultured Pseudomonadota bacterium
CAGTACGGATCACTTTCAGGACAGATACGACCATCTGGTCCTGGAGCAATATTGACAGTTGCAGTTTTTTCATTCTTAAGATCACCGTCTGAAACAGTCAATGTAACGGTGTATTTACCGGAAGTTGCATATTCATGTGACGGATTCTCGTCTGTAGAAGTCTTACCATCACCAAAGTCCCAGCTGTAGGTTAATTTATCACCATCTGGGTCAGATGAGTTATTAGTAAATTTAACTGTTTTTCCATCGGCTTTCGAAGTAAATGATGCTACAGGAGGATTATTACTGCCGATATTAAATTCCTTTGAGAAGGTATCAGAATCCTGACCGTCACTTACAGTCAGTTCTACAGTGTATTTGCCATTGCTTTCATATGTATGTGATGGATTCTTATCTGTAGAAGTATTACCATCACCGAAATTCCAGCTATAGGTTAATTCATCGCCATCAGCATCAGTTGATTTATCAGTGAACTTAACTGTTTTTCCGTCTACTTCTGAAGTGTATGAAGCTACAGGAGCATTATTTGATAATGAAACATTTCTAGAATAGGAATCAGTAGCTTTTTTAGCATCGGTTACAGTCAGGACTACTGTATATTCGCCCTTGACTTCATACGTATGTGATGGATTCTTATCAGTAGAGGTATTACCGTCACCGAAATCCCAGCTGTAGGTTAATTCATCGCCGTCAGCATCTGTTGATTCATTGGTAAACTTAACTGTGTTACCATCTACTTTAGAAGTAAACTTGGCTACCGGCGGATTATTAACTGCTACAACAACATTTGATCTGAATGAATTACTGACTTTGCCGTCACTTACTGTGAGCACTACAATATACTCACCAGACTGAGCATATTCATGTACCGGATCCTCCTCACTTGAGGTAGAACCGTCACCGAATTCCCAGGTGTAGAACAACTGGTCTTCATCAGGGTCGGAAGAAAGGTTCTGGAATTTAACTTTTAATCCGTCTACAGTAAACTTAAATTTCGGATATGGGTTTGGCGCAGGTTCAGCAACCTTTACGTTAGAGGTAAACGGAACTGATTCAAGTCCTTTTGTATCCTTGGCAATTAAAGTAACAATGTAGTTACCCGCAGTGGTATATGTATGGGTCGGATTTGCTTCGTTAGAGATTTCACCGTCACCAAAATTCCATACGTAGGTAAGATTATCCTTATCTTCAGGATCTGCATCAGTTGATTTATTGGTAAACTTAACTGTAAGACCGTTCAAATCCGCAGTGTAACTTGCTACAGGTTTATGATTTTCAGGAACTACCACACTGACAGTCTGCACATACGTATCAGTTGCAGTTGAATTCTTATCCTTTACAATAAGAGTAACATTATAGTCACCTGATGCTTTATATGTATGTGTAGGATTTATTTCTGAGGAAGTTTCGTCATCACCAAAATTCCATGAGTAAACCAAATCCTCATAATTATCTTTGGATGTTGTTGTATGATCGGTGAAGGAAACGGTTGCTCCGTCCACTACTGAAGTGAATCCGGCTTTGATAGTTATAGTCGGACATACATTCAGATTTGCAAGTGCATTTTCACCGTCTGCAATAACATTTGCAATGATCTGACTTTCAGTTAAAGAAGCACATCTGTTCTGTGTAGTTTGGTATAAATTACCGATTGAATTTACAAGATCACTTACAGATGTATTTTTATTTAGCTTATTATTGTATGTTTTACCATAACCGAGAGCCAGTAATACGTCAGCCATCAGTGCTGTATCATCATCCCAGTTTCTAGCATTGAAATTTGCCTGATACTTTGACTCATCATCATCACCGATGATACCGGCAAGTTCACTTGGACCGCTGATCGGACCTGAACCGGTCTTTTGTGAATATGCCATATTCGTAAGAGCATTCACATTGGCATCAGAACGTGAGGAATCAGAGACTGTTGATGCGCTGTCACCTGCATTTACAGGAAGCTTAAATACGTAATTATTGTTGATAGCCAGAATATTTACATTAGAAAGATCGGTATTCTTGTCTACCTCTAATGTAGCCTGACCTGAAATACCTCTGACAGTATTCTTAGGTTCATCATTGTCGCATGAATCACTAGCATTAAGATCGTAGCAGATTACTGTTTCAAGATTTGCATAATCAACCAAATCTGCTGCAATTGCTGCATCAGATGCAGAATAACCGGTATAATTAATATTCTGGGTGATTTTCTCAGAAGCCGGTGGATTAGAAGGATTATCGCTACCACCACCGCCACCGCCACCACATGCAGTAACAGCCAGAGCAGATGTAATTGCTAAAGATAAAGCAGAAAATTTCATTGTTAATTCCTATAAACACTAGTTCCCGATAATTTTTGTGTCTACAATTTTTATCTGTAATTGCTTAATGCGTAGTAAGGATCCTTCATTTTAATTCGCACCGGATGTGATCA
>OMYE01000203.1 GCA_900315145.1 uncultured Pseudomonadota bacterium
TTATGTTAAGAGACTTAATGAAACTCTTAAAATAGGGAAGAACCTTGTAAATAGCCTCTAACCTGACTAAAAGTCTAATTGGACATAAACAACATAATCGACCTTAACTTCTCTATGATTATACCCTAAATACAATTATTCATGAATGACATAAGTTTCTAAACCACCTCATAAATAAAGTGCGCAAATAGATCCGTTTATCAAAAAATGGGTCTTTTCTTTTTAGTATTTACAGGGTATAATATACCCTGTAAGGAGAATTATGTTTTATGCCTAGAATTAACCGTTCTGATGATAATCTTGTAGTAGTTCCGAAGAATGTTTCTATCTTGAAAAATGGCTACGTTTATTACAATGTTTCCTCTATCCAGAGAACTTCTGAGGATGGCAAGTTGTACTGGGATCACAACAAGGAACTTATAGGTGTTCTCAGAGATAAAAATGATAAATTGAAAAAAGGAAAGAAGATGATGTATGCCAACAGTAATTACTATTCCATCTTCAAGCAGGAGAATCTTCCGGAAAGACCGAGTAAAGACGACTGTGTTTCTATCGGACTTCACGCTGCGGTTAAAGAAGTTGCACGTTCTTCTGAGCTTACGGATTTACTGACAGAAGTATTCAATTCTGATGCAACGACAATTCTTGATCTTGCCATGTATATGATTTGCGAAGAGTCAGCGGTGTTTCAGCATTATCCTCACTGGTGCAGAGATCATTCCATATTCTCAGAATCGGTGCTGAGTGATACGGATATCGGAGAGTTTGAAAACCAAAAGCTGACTTATTCAAAGATTGAATCATTTAAGGAAAAGTGGGCACACAAAACGCTTGATGATGGTAAGGTATACCTCTGTTATGATTCCACCAACGTAAACAGCCAGGCGGAAGGAGTGTTCCTTGTACAAAAGGGGTACGCAAAAGATGATCCCTCACTGGAACAGGTGAACACTGACTATGTTGTTCGTCAGAGGGATGGTCTTCCAGTTACCTACACTACCTATCCGGGTTCCATAAATGACATGGCAGAATCTTCTGAGATGACGCAGTTTTTTAAGGAACTGATCCGCAAGGGAAATGAGCAGAGCAAAGATAAGATACATCCTGAAATGCATATCACGGAGATTGCGGACAGAGGCTATATATCGGAGGAAAATATAAAAGGACTTGATGATGCCGGCATTAACTTCCTGTTTATGCTCAGAAGGAACATGGGCGTTACGGATGAGCTTTTGGAGCAATACGCAGATAAGGTCAAGTCTTCAAGATGCTACATTGAAAATGAAGATAAGTATGGACTGACAGTTACAGGAAGACTGTTTGATGGAGATACAAAGACCAGATACTTCCATATCATCTGGGATCGAACTCTTGAGAAGAAACATAGTGATACTTTCTACAGAACTCTTAATAGCAAAGAAAAAACATTACAAAAAGCAGTTGACAGGAAAACTCACTACTCTGAAGAACAGATTAAAAACTTTCGCGAATATTTCGATCTTGAAGTACAACAGGATGGAACCATAACAACTGCGCAGCGTGGCAGAGGAAATAAGGGAAAGACTCAGAAGGAACCGGCATACATCATTGTGAGTGCTCAAAAGAATCATGATCGGATTGACAAAGTTTTGGGGAAATGCGGATTTTATATTCTTGTCACCTCTGAAGAAATGACAGTGATAGAAGCACTTACAGCCTACAGTAAAAGGGATTGTGTTGAAAAAGTTTTTATGGCATTAAAGAGCTTTATGGGGATGAGCAAGATCGGAGTACACTCCGAAGAATCAATGATTGGTAAAGCATTTATATGGTTCATAGCGGCAATTCTTCATGCGTTGATCTTTAATGAGACCAATTCCTTGAGAACAGAAAACAGAAAATATTACACCACACCGGCAGTAATTGATCAGCTTGAAGAAATCAAGTGCGATCGTAATCTCGGCACTAAAAAATATAAGCGTCGATATAAAACAACAGCACGGCAGGATCGTATCCTTAAAGCATTAAATGTGACTTTGGAAGATATTGACGAAACTATTAGCACTCTATGAAAAACGATACCCTGTACAACTTAGCACAGGGTATAATTATGAAGAAGTTAAGGAAATAACTGGTATTTTTAAAAGTGAATCACGATGGCAAATTCTTTAGTAATTTTAAAAGTTCTCACAAGGATTTTGCAAAAAACTCGAAAGTCAGGTAATATATTTAAACACATTTAATTACTAATATCAATATTTTTAATTACTTAAAAAATCTCCTTCGGGTCGCGTCCTTCAGAAGGAATATAATTCTTAAGATATCCAAATAATGATTGCATACTCAAACTACCTCATTTAATTATTATTTATATAGCTATTTTCCTTTTCTTAAACTTTTATCCGTTTCAAGCTTCACTTTTTCAAGGTTAATTCAGCGTCTAAAAAAGAATAT
>OMYE01000201.1 GCA_900315145.1 uncultured Pseudomonadota bacterium
TGGTACACGCTGTCTCTGCCGGTTTTTATTGTCAGAGATTTTCTGAGCTCACAGTAATCAGCCTTAGGGATCGTTACCAGAATCTGAGTTTTCTCATCCTTATCAGACCATTGTACCGGTTTCACATTAAGAGAGAGTCTGCCGCCGGAAAGTTTTTTTACATTCATCAAACAGGAACGATGATCCTGAATTACCCAATTAACCCATTCCTTTGCAGAAAATAATTTTACGGTACGGCCTCTGTCATGATACTCAGTTCTGGCTTCGACCAGAGCTTTTTTTATACTTCTGAAAACCACTGCATCTCCGTAGCAGTTATCCGTATCAGCTCTTTTTCTGATTGCATAGTCAGCCTGAAGGTAGTAGGAATATGCCTCTTCCGGATCTTTTTCCACGTATATTCCCTGCATAAAAAGATTTCCCATACGCAGAGCCGCATCCGCAAATTTGCACTCAAAGTGTCCAGAAGTGAAATGCTTTAAATTGTGTCTGTACACATCACTGTACATTCTGTACGCTATCTCTTCGTTTTTCACCACACTGTAGCCATGGACAAACATGTCAGCGAGCTTATATGTACTTTCGTAGCAACCGTATGCATGACCTATGCTGAAATACCTGAATGCCTGATCATATTCCGGTACACCTCCGTTACATCTGCCGTAATAATAGATATAACCGAGAGTATTGGCTGCATAAGGATCTCCGGACAGTTGATAGTATTCAATGAAGGCATCTCTTGCCTTTATCCAGTCATTAGGATACACAGATGTTCCGCAGTAGTAACAATAACCTCTTATCATGAGGGCTTCAGGATCTTTTCTGTCACACCAGTAATCTAGACTTTTTTTAAAATTACGTTTAACTTTGTCGGACTGTTTATCTATAGTGTCACAATCGTACTGATGAATAATTTTACGGGCTATATATTCAGAAAAATCATCTCCACCTGAATCTATCCATATACGAAGAGAATCAATTAAAACTCTAAATGCATCAAAAAACATTTCCTTATCGGCCTCGTAATAACAGACCACATCATCTATATTACTGAGATTAACATAGGCCTCGTTGATAATGTCTCTTTCACCCACCTCATCAGATACTTTAAAACGGCGAGTTAACACACTGAACCACTGTTCACTATCAAGTAGAGAGATGCTTTCTCTTATAATAAGGATAGTTTTACACCATTTGTATATATCATCCTGAGACTTAGACTCGTACTGCATTGCCCCATGGAACAGATCTTCAGCTGTTATGACATAGGCATGAGAATCCTTTGCTGTCATACCGTCAACAATATTACATCCGGAAGTTATATCATCAAGAGTCAGTTCACCTCGCACAAAGGATTTTACTTCTGAATTCTTAATAACCGGAGTGACCGCATATCTGAGCTCATTACCTCTATAAGCTGTTATTTCGGGATTAATAAAAGATTTATCATAAAAACTAAGAAAATACTTTAGCTTACCTGTTTTCTCAGTCTTCTCGATTCTCTTTATTCTTCCTATTCTGCCTGTAGCAATCACCTCGGCACAGTCGTTAATCTTAAATTCACTCATTGCACCTTCCCCGAATTGTTATAGTTATAAAATACAGCGTAACACTCTCTCTGAAACGCCTGCTATGGTTATAAATATAACAACAGAACTTCCAGAATATATGCCTTTTTATATTTCCTGATAAAGTAATATGCTATAAAACACAAATCCATCACATACCGACCTGATTTTATAATTCATTGGCCGTATAAAAAAACAAAATAGTAATACAAATAAATATCCAAAGTGCTTTAAATCCCCTCTATAATATGCATTCTTGAAGGTTCGTACTATTTCTTCAGATCTAATTAACAGACCACATTTAAAGGATAATTTATATGATATACCGTTATACCAGATTTACCGCTGTTCTCCTTATGCTCATAGCCTCTACCGGCTGCGATAAAGAAGAAAAAAACCACAACATAAGTGTATTAGATACAAGCTATAAAGAGATTGCTGACAAGACAAATCGGAACCATTCGGAGTGCATTCCAGACACAGAAATATGTTTTACCGAGCAGGAAATCTCCACAGCCATATTCGATATAGCCGGAATGGAAATGGCCTTGAAAATGTATCGTATGGATGCTAAAACATATCCTTCAACACAGCAGGGACTTAAGGCACTTGTTGAAAAGCCAGTCATTCCTCCTGAACCGAAGCGCTACCGCAACGGCGGATATATTAGCGAGCTAAAAAAAGATCCTTGGGGAAATGATTACTTTTATCTGAATCCCGCCGAACATGGCGGAAAAATTGATATTTTCAGTGCCGGACCAGACAAAAAACCCGGTACCTGTGATGATATCGGTAACTGGAATATATACGACGTAAGCACAGAGACCATCAGGAACTGTTACGTAAAGAAGCCTGAATAACACTGACTTACTTTTTACAAAAAGACAAGGAAACAGCTACAGTCTGAATAATAATGAATACCGTTCCGCCTTCTTCAACTTA
>OMYE01000199.1 GCA_900315145.1 uncultured Pseudomonadota bacterium
GTGGTTTCAAATCAGAGTGCGCCAACCATTGTTAAGATTGCCGATCTGGATACCATGACTGTTGAGGCGGAAATTTCTGAAGCTGATGTGGTTAAGGTTAAGGCTGGTATGCCGGCATATTTTACTATCCTCGGTCTTCCTGGTCGTAAATTCGTCAGTGATTTCCGGGCTATTGAACCGGCCACGGAATCTGAAAGCTCTAATTCCTCCTCAGCATCATCAAGTACCAGCTCCACTCAGGCCATATACTATAATGCACTGCTTGATGTAGATAACAGCGAAGGTATTTTACGTAAATCGATGACTGCTGAAGTTACCATTGTTCTAGGTGAAAGTAAAAATGTTCTTTATCTGCCTATCGCCGTACTTAATAAGAATCTCGGAGACAATAAGTACAAGGTCTATGTTAAAGGCAAAGACGGCAAGGCTGAGGAAAGAATTGTGACGGTAGGCCGTAAGGATAACATCAATTATGAAATTGTTGATGGAGTAACTGAAAATGATGAAATCATTATCGGTTCTGATGTGGCCTCTGCTGAGGCCGCCTCAATGGCCGCCAACGGCAGCCGTAAACGTCGCGGTCCTCCTCGTATGTAAGAGCCAAGGCTGAATGAAACAGTGATAATGGCATAAGCATAACGGAGGTGCTGACAATGACAGCAAGCATACAAGACAATCGTGACAGCGGGATGGCGTTTCCATCAGGAGACAACAGTTCCGTAAATGTAAATACTGAAAATACCGGAACCCCTGATAATTCCAATACCTATCAGCAATCATCTGAGCGACCTCTCCTTGAGGTGCAGAAGGTCACCCGCAGCTTCGGACTGGGTAAGGAAACCGTGGAGATTCTTCATGGTATTGATTTAAAGATTTATGCCGGGGAAATGGTGGCCATTATCGGTCAGTCCGGTTCCGGAAAATCCACACTGATGAATATTCTCGGCTGTCTGGATCAGCCGACAAGCGGTGAATATTACATTGAAGGCAAAAAGACTTCCGCTCTCGGTTCAGATGATCTGGCGGCGTTAAGACGTGATTATTTCGGTTTTATCTTTCAGAGATACCATCTTTTAGGTCATCTTAATGCTACCGGAAATGTGGAAATACCTGCTATTTATGCCGGTATTAAAAGCTCTAGACGTATTGATCGTGCCAATGATTTGTTAAAGAGACTGGGTCTTGAAGAACGCCGTGACCATCTGCCTAGCGAACTTTCCGGCGGTCAGCAGCAGCGTGTGAGTATTGCAAGAGCACTGATGAACGGCGGCCAGGTAATTCTTGCGGACGAACCTACCGGTGCGCTTGATTCTCACAGCGGTGAAGAGGTTATGAGGATTTTAAAGGATCTGAATAACGCTGGTCACACAGTTATTCTAGTAACCCATGATCCGAAGATTGCGGCTCATGCCGGCAGAATAATAGAAATAAAGGACGGTGAAATTATTGCCGATCATCTTAATGAGAATGTCCATATTGAACGTCATCCTCTGGCCGATGAGGATAAGGTAAAACTGCAGCCTAATTTTCTGCTACAGCTGAGATCTTATTTTGACCGATTCAAGGAAGCCTTTAAAATGGCTTTTGTGGCCATGATCTCCCACAAAATGAGAACATTGCTTACCATGCTCGGTATCATTATCGGTATTATGGCAGTGGTGAGTGTGGTAGCTCTCGGACGTGGAGCCAGTAACAAGGTTGTCAATGATATTAACTCCATCGGTACTAATACAATATCCATTTTCCCGGGGAAGGATTTCGGTGATATCCGCTCTGGTAAGGTACAGACACTGACCGTAATGGATATGAAGGTATTAGGGCAGCAGGTGTTTACCGATGCCATAACTCCGAACAGACAGAGCTCTCTTCTGGCGCAGTATAAAAATGTATCGGCAACTGCCAAGGTATCCGGGGTGAGCGACGAGTTTTTCCGGGTTAAAGGTTATGAGATAGCGAACGGCCATCTTTTTACCTTAAAGGATGTGGATAATATTGCTCAGGTGGCGGTTATTGATGACAACACCAGAAAGCGTTTCTTTGAGTATGAGGATCCGATTGGCAAAACTCTTCTTTTGGGAAAACTGCCATGCACTGTAATCGGAGTACTTAAGCCTTCTGATTCACCGTTTGACAGTCAGGATTCGCTGGGAGTGTACATTCCGTACACCTCCATGATGAACAGAATTGTGCACGAAAGCTTTTTAGGTACCATGACTCTGAGAGTAAAGGATAACGTACCTAATGCAGTGGCGGAACAGGCTATTGAACATATTCTTACTATGAGACACGGCACCAAGGACTTCTTTACCAACAGTTCGGATACCATTTTAAAGACCATTACCTCCACTACGGCCACATTAACCTATTTAATCAGTGCCATAGCGGTGATATCACTCATTGTCGGCGGTATCGGGGTAATGAATATCATGCTGGTATCTGTCACTGAAAGAACCAAGGAGATCGGTATCAGAATGGCTGTCGGGGCAAGACAGAGTGATATTCTGCAGCAGTTCCTGATTGAAGCTGTTCTGGTATGTCTTATCGGTGGTGGTCAATTATCGGTATGTTATTCGGTTACCTGCCGGCAAAGAATGCTGCCAAGCTTAATCCAATTGATGCTCTGGCAAGAGAATAACCGTGGATTGATAACCAGGGACTATGAATACAGACTTCCGGACAGGGGAAAATCATCCTGGAAAAACGGCAGTCTGATATAAATAAAAACAGAGAATACTGGAAACACCAGATATGAAAAGTATAAACAAGAGGGGTATTGAAATGATGAACAGAGAAAAAGGAAGAATGAATTCTCTTATGTCTGATTCAAATAACCAGAGATACCGGAACATGAACTTCAGTAAATTATTTAAGAAAAGTCTTTTATCCTGCTTTATCGGTCTTACCCTTGCCGAGACATCTCTTATTACCGGATGTACCGCTCTGCACAGTGAATATGTGCGCCCGGAACTTAATGAATATGTTTTTAAGAACGGTAAAGCTCCGGTTGCATTCAGCAATGCTGATAAGGCCTCTGCCTCCGATGCTAATGAAAATGCAACATCAGATTTTACTGACAGCTTCTGGCTGAAATTTGCCGATCCGAAGCTTACAGTCATCATCGAAGAGGCTTTAAAGAGCAATAACGATTACTATCAGGCTCTTATCAATGTAAAAAAGGCCAGAGTGCAGGCAAATATTACCGACAGTGCCCTGATTCCTGATTTGGATGCCTCATTATCCTCAGGTCTTAAAAAGCCGTTAAAAAGTGCTCACAGCAGCAGAAGTTCCTCCAGTTCACTTAACGTAGGCTATGAAGTTGATATTTTCGGGAGGCTTTC
>OMYE01000093.1 GCA_900315145.1 uncultured Pseudomonadota bacterium
ACGCGTCGATTTATGCTGATGGTGTTTTGTCAGATAAAAAGAAATTACTTACTGAAAAATTGAACCGGATGGAGGTTTCCGGAAAAATATCAATCAAATATGCAACTGAGGCTAAGGCTGTGATAACAGGTACTGATATTCTGCAGGTAATCACTTATAAAGATGTGATGGTAATCCTCTCATGTCAGACTACAAAAGCCAGATTGATTTTAAAGAAAATGGAGGAAAATGATTTAATAAGAGCTGTTCAAGGAAAAGGTAAAGGAAAGTACGTTCCTGCAGTACCGGATATTTGTTCAGAAGATTAAAACTGAATTTTCTGCTGCGTTTAAGTACGTAAAACTCACATAAATACAGGCAGAATTATCTTTCTGCGTATTTTTATATAAGAGAATTATACTCTCATCAGTGACGTAATGACTTTTGTATTATTTATTCCAAACCGCTGCAGGGTAAGGCCGTACAGCGGTTTCCGGAGTGTAAAAACTGAAAGCTCTGTATAAAAAAACATAAGCTTTGTTTAAAGATGACGCTCTATAGCAGCGGATTGGTGCCGTATTTATTGGTGTCTGAATTTGCCGGAAGGATACATACAATAATGGTAATAAGCATCAGAGTTATTTCCACAATAGCGAATATAACCATAAATGCAACCAGAAATATCCCTGCTGAGGCAATTATCTCTTGATAGTGATTGAATTCCCCTGATGCTCCGCCGGCGATACCGATAAAAAATAAAATAAATGCTATTATCATGATAATCGGGGTAAGAAAATAAGGAATCATGGTCAGCAGAACCAGAAGTCCGCTTAATCCCCGGTCGTGAAGCCGTCTGACTGTTGCCGTGGCGAGAGAAACGGTCAGCAGTAAGGAAATAACCTGACCGATAATCGGAATAAAGGCGAGGACCATGGATATAAGAAGCTGTCCGAGAAAAAACCACCACAGTTCAGAGCGACAGGCTCTGCCTTTAAGGGTAAAGGATTTATTTATACAGACTTTAATGGCGTCAATAAATTCAAAACCCCGGCCGTGGGCAGGGCTGGGAATATCTTTAAAGATTCCGAGACCTAAATCATCTCCTGACATTTTTTCATGAGAATTATTATATGAATCCTCTCTGGTGGTGTATTGATATGTCGGGCCGATATAACCTTTTTCCGGTTCCTTTAAATCGGCATAACGGTCTGAGTCATTCTGATTCATGATACTGATCCTTCTGTGAGTACTACCATCAAGGCATAAGGCGCCATCAGTCCGATTATACAGATTCTTAAGGCTTATTTCTGATATATTTTCTGAAAAATTGCATATCGTACACAAAGTAACCCGGTATCAGGACGGGTAATAAAGAGGATATGCATTTTATGAAAAAATCATGCTGGCCGGTGGTTCTCCGGTTGCTGACTCCTGCATGCGCACTGCTTGCTGCTGCAGTATCACAGGCTCAGGATTATTATAATGCCGCTGAAAGGCGGGCCGCGACGTTTTCGATGTTTCATGGCGCTCCCTCAGGGACGGATCTTTCCTATTATGGCGATGATTATTATCAGATAATAAAGACGTCAAACCAGACCGCTGCCGGATTTTCCGGTAACAGTGTGGTCAGAGGGAAAAACACAGAAAATCCGGCATTGACGGCAGTGAGTGATTACCGGAGACGCTTCCGGAGTGTTAATAATCCTGGTGCGGCAGGAAAAAGCAGAAGCAGGGAGGAACAGGAGTTTAAGGAGCAGCTCCTCAATACCGGACGATGGCTATCCGTCGGTTCCGGTGATGACTATCCGTCAGAAAAGGAGGCAGGTTCCCGGAAAGAGGCGACAGATACTCCTGGTAGCGGAAAAGCCGAAGCTGCAAAAGAGAACGGATCATCCTCAGAATACAGGCACTGTCTTATAGGTCACGGCTTCAGAATTCCGGAAATAATTCTCGAGGACAACAGCTTTAAGATGGATGAGTGTCCATCACGGCGTGACGGCGAGGGCTGTATCGGAATCTGGCTGGGGAATCCGGAAATTGCCGTGTTAAACGGCAGCTGTTCAGTATTCGAGGAGAGCATCAGTTTTGCTGTGGTGAATCCGCAGCTTGTAACCGGTCTTTATGTCGAATATGTCTATTATGATGATTATCTTCAGCTTCTTCTCGGAGTGGACGGGAGTACAGCAAAGATACTGAGTCTTCCTGACGGACTTTTTCCGCCGGAGACAGCCGGGGTATGTGAACTCGGAAGGGCTTCATCCGAAGAACCGGAAATTGATATCTGGCCGGAGGTGAGAAGTCTGTACCTAAAAAACAGAGGACGGGATTTTGATGAGGGTGATGCCTTTACGCTTTCGCTTACTAAACGTCTGTCCGTTACCGGAAGGGGCGGTGGCTACATCAGACTGCATCTTTATTATGACAGTTCCCGGAAAATTTCAGATGAGAGATACGCAAATCTTGAGTGCCTTAGCGGTCTTCTTGCCGATGCCTCAACTGAGGAATCCCTTATGGAAAACACCTCTGATTCATCATCAGGTTCCGGTGAGCATTATAAGGTGCCGTTTTATGCAGAATGCGTTGAGAGTGTTTATCCTGTGACCCGGGATTCAGGAGCGGCAGATTATAATCCTGCATACGGAGAAGATGCTCCGGACGATGTCAGAGACAGCTGTATGATGATTAACGGCAGTTCAGTCTGCAGGCATGATTTTTCCATGCCGGAGATATTTGCCGGGGATGACCGGCTGAAAAAACTCTGGGATCCCTTCTGTAAAAGCATGCATGTGTACACGGAACTCCCGGCAGAGGGGAATAGCGTTATAGAGCAGATTCTCACGGATTCATCAGATGAAGGAGGGAACGGGATAAAGAAAAATACCGGAAGTACTCTGCTAAGAGAAACAATAGACCGGAGTCTGGAAGACGGCGGATGCCGGGTTCAGTACAGTACCGGAAAAGGGACTGAGGCCGGAGGAGATTCCTCATTGACTCGCAGGGATATATCCGGTGAGCGCTTCTGTACGGTGTTTAACGGCATTAGCGGTAGGGATGATAACTGCCGGATATACAGAGAGGCAGGATGCAGTCTGGTAAATTACTACTGTCTCGATGAATATGTCTCCGGCAGTGACAGAGAACTGCTTTCCCGGGATGGTTCCTCCTGCAGTATGGCTTCAGCCGTATATGAGTGTTCCGAAGGAACATACATAACTGGAAGTCATGGTGAGAACTATAGTGAAAACACGGTATTATGCGACAGCCTGACAGGTTATGCTGATACCGGTTTGTCCGGTACCTCTTCAGGAGTCTCAGGGTTAGGAGGATCAGGCAGGGATCCGGTAACAGGACTTGACCCCGGGCTTCTCAAAATGTATTCCGGCGGAGAGGATACCGGGGGAATAGGAGAGGCAGCTTTATATCTTCAGGCTCTGCAGTTTATGCAGAATGACATTACCTGCGGCGGTACCGGAGGAGCAGACTGCAGAATTTTTAAGGGAACAGGCAGCAGCTGCCGCAAGGGGTATTTCGGAGAGATGGACTGCTGCCATGCTCCTAATACGGCAGATGTGGGAACATACGTAAGGATGCTGACCTATATGGCTACACTTAAGACAGCCATGTCCTCCCTTAAAAATGTCCATGGCGGGTCCGGGTCGTGGAGTAACGGTCCGCTTCTCGGAAGCGCCCAGGGGCTCATTTCAAGCAATATAGACAGTATTCTGGGAAATGTTACGGAAACTGTATCCGAAGAGGTTATGAGTGATTTCTGTGAAGCTCTTACCGTAAAGCTTGCCGAGCTGGTGGAGGCATCCATGGGGACGGCGGCAAGAGACGCCCTCTTTACTGAAACAGTCAGCGAGGAGGGAATTGCCACACTTGAAATTAATCCTGCCGTTATGGGAGCCATGCAGGGGGTGATGGCTGCCTATGTGGCCTATCAGCTCGCCAATACCCTGAAGGAGATTGTCACCAGCTGCCGGCCGGAGGAGATACAGACATCAATCAGGCTCAAGCTTGATTCCTGTACCTATCAGGGAAGACGGTGTACCAAAAAGGTTCTGGGCAAATGTCTGGTTTATACAGAGGAGTACTGCTGCTACAGTTCCCCTCTCGCAAGAATCATCATGGACGGGGTGAGCTTTAAGGACCGTTCCCGGAATAAATGCGAGGGGATCCGGTTGGAAGAGATGTCCGAACTTAACCTTGAGGATATCGATTTAAGCGAATGGAACGGATATCTTGACCGGGCAGGACTGCTTTCACCAGACAGAATGACTCTTGATAATCTCACAGGTAGCGGCAGCTCCCTGAATATGAGAGGAAGGCTCAACAGTCGGGAGCGAACTGAGGCAAGACTCCGGAAGGGGCAGAATCTGAACGGGCAAAGCGTTAAGGCATTGGCGGAATAACCGTCAGGTTCTGAACCGGATGCGAACCGTATTCATATTCTTATTCTTATACAGTCACTTAGAAAAAGGCGGTTTTAAGAGAAATTTATTGGTTAAAAAGCAGGCATTTTTCCGAAAATGAAGCAGAGAATGCCTGTCAGTTGTAAGAAAAAGAATTTTTAACTGTAGGATATTGCCTATTTTTATCTTCTCAGATTGATAAATATGTTACATATCTTCATAATTAACTCATTAATTCCGTCTGTTTATGGCGTGACATACGTTTTCATGTATAAAATGTTTATCATTGACGGGATTATATAATTCTTTTTAATTCCATTGTCCGAAAATATCATAGGTTCCATGACACAGCTTCAGCGGTCTTATGTCATATTCAGGTGATTATATAGAACTTATAGTTACCTTTTCTTAAGATATCCGGAGGGTTAATAACAGCTTGACTAAATCTAAAAATAGTTTATAATATATAAAAATATTTATAGGTTTATTTTTAATGAATAAAATTATTTCTATTGGTCAGGCTGCAAAAATGCTTGGTGTTCATGTCCAAACATTACGTAACTGGGAAAAATCAGGCAAATTAAAGCCGGACAGTATTTCTCCAGGCGGGACAAGAAGGTATAACAGTGACACAATAATGCGAATAAGCGGAAGGGAGCTTATCCAAATAGAAAAAGATGACAGGGTCACCATCGCTTATGCCAGAGTAAGTTCTCAGGATCAAAAAGAAGATCTCAAGAGGCAGGCTCAGGTTTTGGAGCTCTACTGTGCTGAACATGGATACAGGTATGAGCTTATAACGGATTTAGGTTCCGGAATGAATTATTATAAGAAAGGACTGACCTCTCTAATCAACAGAATTCTTGGTGACGGTGTAAAAAGACTGGTACTCACACATAAGGATAGATTATTAAGATTCGGGGCTGAACTGATTTTTTCAATATGTGAAGCCAAAGGTGTTGAAGTTGTGATTATCAACAAGGGAGAAGACAAAGCCTCTTTTGAAGAAGATTTGGCAAAGGATGTGCTGGAGATAATCACAGTATTTTCAGCCCGACTATACGGAAGTCGCAGCGGGAAGAACAGAAAGATAATTGAGAAATTGCAGGAAAGCGTAAAATAATGTTACGGGTGCTCAGTCAAAAAATCAGAATTGAAGCAAACAATAAGTTTAAGACCTATTGCCGTAAGGCTTTTGGCTGTTCACGCCTGGCATACAACTGGGGGCTGGCGGAATACAAAAAGGAACTGAAAAAGTATAGAAAAGCAATGTCTTTATACAGAAAAGAGATGAAGCAGTACAATGAGTCACCGCTACAGTTCAGTGAGTTCCCGGTAAAACCGAAGCTTCCGACAGTACTTGATTTGAAGAAACGCTTTAACAGCATCAAGGCAAAAGATTTTCCATACATGTACGAGGTTACTAAATATGCCTCGCAGCAGCCGTTCATATTTCTTGGAAAGGCCTTAACGAGATATTATGAAGCAAAGAAAAATAAGACCGGCCCAAAAGTAGGTTTTCCCGTATTCAAGAAAAGATCAGAGACTTCCGGTTCATTCTATCTTGGAGGAGATCAGGTTGAACTGCAAAGATTCAAAACCTGTACCGGTGCGGAGAAGAAATCAGGAAAACTCTTTTTGAGAATACCGAATTTTGGCTGGGTAAAACTCACGGAGGAAATTCGTTTTTCGGGGCATATCAACAACGTGACCATCAGTCAGGACGGAGATGAATTTTTTGCCAGCTTCAGTATTAACGTACAGGAGGCAGCAATCGAAAAGAAAACAGCCCCTGAAAACACGGCAGTAGGAATAGATTTGGGGTTGGACGCAGCGCTTACCCTGTCTGACGGGATTAAGATATACGCTCCAAAACCATTAAAACGTTATATAAATAAAATAAAGGCTCTGCAGAGAAGACTATCTAAAAAGCAGCATCCGAAAACCAAGGATGATGAGACGAAGTATTCCAGGAGCTATTTCAGGCTTTTAAAGAAAATAAAAAAGCTTTACACAAAGATAAGTCATTTAAGGAAAGACTTCATTGACAAAACAGCATCGTTTATTGCACGAAACTATAGTTATGTTGCTCTGGAGAATCTGAACGTAAAAGGAATGATGTCCAATCATCGACTTGCCCGGGCACTGGCTGATGTAAGTTTCGGCAGACTGAAGACAGCCATTGTCAATAAGGTTCAACTTAATGACGGAAAGATTATTGAGGCTGACAGATTCTATCCGAGTTCAAAGACATGTTGTAAATGCGGAGAAGTAAAGAAAGATTTAAAACTTTCAGACCGGATTTACAAATGTGAGAACTGTGGAAATGAAATTGACAGAGACTTACAGGCCTCGGTTAATCTGTTAAATCTAATTAAAAAAAGCGGTGTAGCTAGCGCCGTCAGGAGTCTGGAGCTAAGATCAATACTGGCTGATCTAAATAAGAATCAGTTGGCAAATCTAGTGATGAAGGCTTAATTTGGTAAAGGTCTATTTTATAGATTTTTGTAGATCCAAAATAGCGGCGAATATAAAGATGTGCCGGCAGTATACAAGGAAATCAGGGAAGAGAGTGACCGGTTCGCGGTCCGGACGTGGGCTAAAAAGATTAATAATAACTACGGGTTTCCCGAAAAATACTATAAAAACAAGAGATAATTAAAGGTTTGACAGAATTCTATCCTGCAGGTGGATAGTATTTGGAGAAGTTGTTATGAAGTGTCCAAAATGTGGTGCAGAGCTTGAAGATGATGCGTTCTTCTGTGATAAATGCGGCAGTGTGGTTTCAGCAGACACGGATGCGATAGATCTTTTCAGTGCAAGTGAGGAGAAAGATGATGAGTCCGGTTCTCTGGATTTTAAGGCCGGGGATACATCTGCACATTCAGGAGGCGGTGATTTTTTCAGTAAACTGCATAAAAGCGG
>OMYE01000089.1 GCA_900315145.1 uncultured Pseudomonadota bacterium
TTCCCCCAAAACTTGCAATAGCCTCAGAACCGTTGATTTTAAAGGCTCCCCAAAACTTGCAGAAGTTCCCCCTAAAACTTGCAATAAAGTTATGAATTTAAAGAATAGGATCTTGTATATCTGAGGCAGACAAAGCTAACTTTAGCCTGTTAATTACAGATGCAAATCCATAAGAATATAATATTTTTTCTTTAAAAAAATCGAGATGTTGCCCCGCCAAACCTGAAGTCAGACGTTCTAATAAAAACACATCTTTTCTAGGCAACGTTTCGCGTTCATCTAGCCATTTAAGCTCAACTGTTTTCCATGATTTTTCCTGAGCCTGCTCTGCTAAATACTGTAAAGAACTTAAAGAATACTTATACGAATATTCGCAGAAATCCTTTAATTTAATCTTACCGTGGGATAATTTTCGGAAAGTATTATACAGCTTAGTATAAGCCTCATCACAGCTCTGAGGTTCCAATAAAGACATACAAAAAACATCAATAGAATTATCAAGATCAGAGAGTTTTTTGCGTGAAAAATAGAACTGAATACCAGTAACTTTCTTTCTTTTTCCAGCACAAACTTTATCATAACTCACGTTAAATTCAGTATTATTATTTATCTCATTAACTGCAACATCAAGTACATTTTTTTTAAAATTATTGAAATTATCATAAGCTTTTTTATCAAAAGTAGACGTATATTGCCTCAATTCTTCCATAGAAAAACATGGAATTTTAGATAAAGTCATATAGCGTTTTAATAACTCAATAATCACTAAAGAATGCTTGCTTTTCAGGTTATTTAACGTAACTAAATTAATTTTTGTAAAGTACGAGTTTTCCTTAAGAAGATCTATAACATCATCCGCAAGCTTAAAATTGTAAAGGCCTTTATCAAAATCCACCTCAATTTCCGGAATCAAACAAATGGCCTTATAGTGACGGGGATTATCCTTTTCTCGAATTTTGACTGGTAACATTAAACAATCAAGAGCCTTCTCCATCCGCATCATATCGTGCCCGGTTATGCCTGCAAGCTCATTGACGCCATTAACATCCAGGCTGAATTTATTTCCATCGAAGTTGTTGAACTTAATCTTCGCCTGAGCATGCTTTAAAAAATAATTAAGCAAATGCCTGGCTGTGCGATTGATATCTTGGCTTCCAATAACGGCAATCAGTTCATTCGGCTTGTAGAATACAATATCGTTCTTTTGCTGTTTAGTGTTCATAGTCTATTGCAAGAAAAATTTATAGAAAAAAACTTGTAAAAGGATTATATACATACAATTTGAAAAATATCAATAATATTACTTCTGAAAAGAAACAAAAATCATGTTGATAAGGTTGTTAAAAATACATGTGAATAGTTCCCCCAAAACTTGCAATAGCTCCCCCAAAACTTGCAATAGCTCCCCCAAAACTTGCAATAGCCCCCCCAAAACTTGCAATAGCCCCCCCAAAACTTGCAATAATCCCCCCAAAACTTGCAATAGCCTGTTTTTTAACCAATATCAAAGCTTTAAAAAATAACAACTTTTTATAAATATAAACACCCACTTAAGAATAGTAAGATCAATAGAAGATCAATAGTAAGAAAAAAAATAAGAGGAAACATCCAGGCACAAAACAGCTGTGAAAAACAGGTCCATACGATATTTATGAAGGAAGAATATATTGCAAAATAAAAGCAATGTAATTAAAATTAACTCATCTCATGATGCTCTATGCCTCACCCACGAAAGCACAGACTTTCACTAAAAAAATTTGGAATAGAATTCCAAACCAAGCTTCATTTTTTAACAAGAGTTTTTTCAGAAAACTAGCCACTCTAATTTAACCGAAAAAATAAAGTAATTGAAAATTACATTCGGTAATTTTCAATTGCTTTTATAACAATAAAAATTTTCGTCACTGACGATAAACGTAAATGTTCTACGATAAGAACATAAAACGACTGTATTATCAGTCATTTTCATCAACTGGGCATGCCAGTGCATGCCCAGAACTCCTTATAACTTATAAGTAGCTTCAGGTATGCCTATGCCTATCACGCTGAACATTCTTTTTCCATGGATGTCCGGTTCAACTACTACCTTTATGGTTAAGGAGTTATCAAAAACAAATTATTCGAAGCAGTTTTTTCTTCTTCTGGGAAGGAAGTTTCTGTAGCTCAAAGAAGTGAGGAATGGCTGACATGGCGAAGAGAAGGTATTACAGCAACAGAAGCTGTTGTAATAGCTAAAGGTGAACATTTTGGTAAAAATATTTCAACTCTTTTTGATGAAAAAGCTGGAAATATAAAAACCAAAAATTTCTCAAATCAATACATTCAAAGAGGTGTTGTTTTTGAAGAAAGTGTGCTCCAATTTGTCAGTACACACAGACAAGTTAGTGTAAAAAAAGCTGCCTGCTATCAAAATCAGGTATTACCGTTACTACGCTGCTCATTAGACGGTGAATGCATAGTTGACGGTAAAAACTTTGACTTAGAGGTTAAATGCCTTTCAGAAAAAGTCTTTAACGAATTGCAAAAACATGGCATAAATTCCGATACGTACAGGAAGTACTGGATACAGATTCAGTACCAATTATTAGTTACAGGATATAAAAATGCATTATTATGTTGCGCATTAGTTGATGACACAAGGATGTACCGATATCAGGAATTCTTAATCGAAAGAGATGAAGAATTTTTGAAAAAACTTTTAGAAAAAGTAATTATATTTTGGCTAAAAGTAGCAAGTTACATTCCCGAAGGAGACCTAAAAGAAACAAAAAAAGTACCGTTTATTTCGGAAAATTCATTACAGGAGCTAATCACTCAGAGAACTGAATTAGAAGAAAAAATAAAAGAAATCCAAAAACAAATCGACGAAAAATTTTCTATCATCCAAAAAGAAATGAATGAAAATCATTTGTCAAAAATTGACTTAGGATTTGGTATATACACAAAAACAGAAGCTAAAGGAAACTTTGATTATAAAGCTTTTCTGGCTGCCAAAGGGGTTATGATTACTCCAGAAGATGAAGACAGTTATCGAAAAAAATCGTCAATACGATGGTCATTTAAACCTGTAGCTGCCTAACATTTTTCTAAACAAGCCTCCAATTTTTGGGGGCTTTTCTCTAGTAAAAAGTGAAAATTTATTTAGTTTAAATGAATAAACTAAATAAATTTTTAGTACATGTGACAAAAACATTCATAGATCTGATGTAAAAATAGTCAAACAAATGTAAATAAAATGTTTTTGTTTTGTTACAAATGTCACATTTTTGTTAATATAGTAACAATTAGTGTATTGGATCACATTTTTATATTTTTATGACAAAATTTAAATTTTTTCTGCTGAACATAATACTGATTTTAACCATAAATAACGTTCATGCAACAGATATTGAAAACTCTGTTTTTGGTAAAGTTGGCAGAATGTATCAAATAGATCCATACCTGTTATATGCAGTTGCCCTTCAGGAATCAAATCGGAAATCAGACAAAAAAAATTACATAAAACCACATCCATACACGCTTAATTCCAAGGGAAAAAGTTATTACTTTTCCGACTACAAATCAGCGGAAACTAAACTCAAAGAACTGCTAAACAAAAAACAATCCGTTGATGTAGGCATGATGCAGATAAACACCTTTTGGCATCGTGACAAAATTCCAGCAGGACAGGAGGAAATGCTCCTAGATCCTCTGACTAATGTGGCATTAGGGGCCCAAATTTTAAAAAAATCGCTCAATAAATCTCACAAGAATAATGCATGCCTTGCAGTAGGTCACTACCATTCCTGGAATGACAGTCTTGCCCTGCCATATGGTTGCAAGGTATTAAAAATTTATAACAAACTTATTAAATTGGAGGTTCATTAATTAAATGTGGGGAAATTGGTCAAACAACATAAAAGACCTAAATCTAGTATCGTGGAAGTTTCTAAGAACCTACCTTAGTGAGATTCACAAAACACCGGAATGTGAACGTACAGATGAACAGAAAAGGTTTTATAGACATTACGAGAAGTATACGGACATCCTTCTTAATTTAACTGACATTGATGTCGAAAAATTATCATTTTCTTCAGCATGTTGCTTCGAAATTTCTGAATATTCAGTTGATGAATGCCTTAGATCCATGCAGGAAAGTAAAGAGAACAAGCAGTTCCTTAATCCGGCTGCATTTTCGAAAAAACCTTCGACAGTTCATGATGAAATGCTAAAAGGATTTATGTATTTTTATATTAATGAAGTTGCTGAAATACAAAGGCGTTTAACTAATTTTTTAAAACAAAAAAAGGTGTTAAACCTGCAAGATTCTGAAATTTTTGAAAATTATATTGCTAAGATTCTTGGAAATAACGGCAAAAAATTTGCGGATGCAATTGTAAAAAACAGTGACGTAAATTTTGGAACGCACATCGATAAATTTGAAATAAAAATGGTTCCGAGATTCAATCTGAAGAACATAAAAAAATTGAATAACAACACTAAAAAATCTGCAAATGTCCTAACCATGCTTGTAATGGACATCTATGAAAATAACTTATAAATTTTAAAGGAATGAAGAAAACATGGATACAGCAAATTTAGATGTAAGAGTGAAGAAAAAAGCGGTCATAGAATTAGCCGAATTCGGATATTCATTAGGTGTCATTTCAACAATTCTTGGTATCAGATATAACATAGCTGAAAGAGCTCTTATCAATGAATTGGAAATTTATAATGAAGTAAATCTTGATTTTCCAGTTAAGACAATTGAAAAAAAGTGTCCCTACTCAATCATTTCCCAGATAAAATCTTACGGAGACATCTACGAAATAACCATCTTCTACAAAATGTATATCTCTATTAATTCTAATGTAAAAGAAGAACAGCCAAATGCTTTTTCTGTTGCTCTTGCATACTTTGATTATGTTACCAGCGCGCGTGACAGAAAAGTAATTCCTATTTTTTCACACATTAATCAGGCCTTTAATCTTATAAGTTATATCATTCAGGGACTCATTACAGTCACCAAATGTTCAGCCTGCGGAGACATCTACGTTTATCCGACAGACTTCGGCGGGCTTGAATGTCCGCTCTGCAGATTGAAGAATGTTTCTTAAATTCACTCATCCCATCATCCCATTAACTAATGGGATGTAATGTAATGTACATCCATAGGGATTTATCAGATAGTTAAAACACATAATCTTATAGGATGTAATTCATATTACATTTACAAAAATAACCAGATTACCATAAATCCTCTATAACTATATGGATGTAAATATCATTACATCCTTTATTAATAGGGATGTCAAAATTCTACAACCAGGTAGAGTAGTAATAATAGGAAGAAAAATGAACGATCCGAAAAAACTGTATGAAGATTTGAGTCTGGAATCCGTTTATGACGAAAAAGGCGTAAGAACCCTTTGGAAAGACATGACCTCAAAAAACAAAATGGAACAGCTCCAGAAGATATCATCTGCGATGCTGAGTGCCACCAACTTCGTCTACAACGGAGAAGCTGCGGAAGACACAGGAAACAGAAACGTCTCCGTGTGTGACATTCTGGAAAAGGAAATGTATTCTCTAGCCATTCAGGCAAAGGTCATTACAAGTGAGTTTTATACGTTCATTGAGACCAAGGACAAGACATTGGATCCGGTCAATCTGTCCTGCAGAAGCCGTATAACGAAAGACGGCTACCTGGAAATTTCCTGGAGCAGGTTGGAGTTCTTTTCCGCTAACGGAAAGAACTATAAAAAATCCACCAGACTAACCAAGGGTGCCAGCTCGTTTTCCTATCCGATGAAGACCTTCGAAAAACTTCCTTCCTGGGCTAAAGACAAGGTCATTGGTTTCGAGAAAAAATTTTCAGTTTTGAGGGAAAAGGCAAACGCACTTTCGAAGTGCCGGAGACAGATAGAAAATTATAAAAAACTGGCTGAAAAATCTTTGAATTAAAATGTGGTGTTAATGAGAGTTATACAACGGCGGAATTAACCGCCGTTAAATAAAAAAATTGGATTATTTCTTATAAGTTCTTTCAAAATTATTTAACAGCTTACAGTGCCTAATAAGCTTCTGAGGACGTACAGTTTCCTTTACAATTTTCATGTATTTTTTTGATGTCTTATTATCAGCATTACAGAATGATTCCCAGGCATTTATATACTCGTCATAGGTGAAATCCGGGCGAATACAGTACGGCTCAAATTTTTCAGGAACATGATAGTTATTTTTCTTTACAAAATTCCAGTCATTTTCGTTCATGTGTTTACCTTTATTGCAGTACCTTTCCCACCTGCCGAGGTCGATGTCAGAGTTGATGATTTTCAGTGAGTTGTCACTGATTCCCGCAGCGATTTTTCTGTTATGTTCGGAACCTGCGCATCTGCTTGAATCCCATTCTCTCAAAACAGAAATCAGATCCGCATAATCAAGATTGTATCCGCCTATGTTCTGGTTCAGATATTTGTCATTACGATCCGACTGAATCGGAGGCTTGCCCTCACAGCATCCTTCGACTGCCAGAACGTGCACATACCCTTCCTGTCTTACGGCCGCCCCACCGAGTTGATTATCTCTGCGACGAAGAGTGTTGATTCTTGTGGTTCTTATGAGTTTGTCTTCTTTTTCAATTATTTCGCGACTGTAATCTTTATAGAACTTATCACAATTACCTGTATGGCAGTTATCTGAACTGCTACAGGCTGTCACTGATGAAGAAATCATTATTACAGTCATAAAAAGATTGCTTATTTTCATTGTTATTCCTTTTTTTAGGGGATTTTTTTCAGTATAAGAACAAAATTGTCGCGAATTTTTAAACGTTCTTATGTTTTTCTGTAGGTTAATTGCAAAATTGCGTGATTTAACGGGCGTATTCTTTACATAGCTTTTAATAACCGGGTTAAATTCATGAATCAGTTTTTATCGTTCTTCAACAAATTTTGGTCACGTCGGCCGAAAACGGTCTGCGCATTTGAAGCGCAAATGCCTTCAAAGCAGCCTGAAAACGCCGGTGATGAACATAAGAACGTCAAAATTGAATGCAATAGCGATGAACCTAGCCGAATAGAAGGTGTTCCGGCAGCCGAAATCATGGCGTGGCAGCAGGAGCTCATCAATCAGATTACCGGTTTCTTGGGGTTTAGCAAAAACGTAACGGAAAAATACTTTCTTCCCGTAGTCCGAAACTACGTGGAATACGTTCATCTTTTACCTGCTTCGGAGGCCCATCACCATAACGGTGTCGGAGGTCTGGTGATTCACGGTCTTGAGACCTGTCTTTTTGCCGTGAAACTCGCCGAAAACAGTCTGCCCTATACCGGCTCTGAGCCCTCACTCAAAAAGAAATATGAAATCAAATGGCGACTGGCCGTGGCCATAGCTGCTTTGATTCATGATGTGGCCAAGGTTGCCACCGATTTAACAGTCACAAATGAAGAGGGGTTGGACTGGCTTCCGTTCTCAGGATCTTTGTCTGACTGGTTAGCTGAAAAACATGTATCTCATTACTACATAACCTATCGTCAGAACCGCGGAAAAAAACACGAAGATTACGCCATTACAATTGCCAGAACTCTGATCCCGCAGGAGACAATGAGCTTCCTTGAATCAGGCAACGCCGCCGGCATCATTTACAAACTTTTCGCAGCATTAAACGTTACGAATTCTGAAGCTGATGCTTCACTCTATGACATCCGTGATTTGGTCATTAAGGCAGACAGTCTTTCGGTGGAAAAAGACTTGTCAGAAACAGACAAAACTGATTCCATTTCCAACGGACTTCCGTTAGACGGTTACTTCCTTTGCGTGGTAAGAAATCTTCTTCAGGAAAACTGCTGGAGCATTAACTTTTTTGACTCTGCTCTTTTCTATTCATCGGTGTCATATTTAGGTGCCAAATGCATATACATCAACTGGAGTCACGGAGTCTTTGATTCCTTCTATGAAATGATCGAAAAAATGCCGGAGATTCACGGGGTTCCGAAGAACATTAAAAAGCTGGCATCATATCTATTTGAAAGAGGCTTCTGTGCTGGTTCCGAACTTCATTTCAGAATCATGCTTAAGCCCGGATTTACGCAGAGTGACATTGACGTTCTTTCCTCAAGACTTAAGGAGAATTTCGCTCTTCCGGTTAATGAAAGATCTGCCGTGAAGGAGATTCTGAAAGAACTCGAATTGAAGTATCTGGAAGTGCTTCCTTTCAGCCGTGCGGATCTTGTTTTCGGTGCGGTGCTTCCGCCACCGGAAAAGCTGTTTTTCGTTGAGGAATCTGAAGTTGTCTGCGAGCAGGATGAAAGCTTTGCAACCCCGGTTCATGATGAAGTTTTTTCCCATGGTCAGGATTTGCGTTTCGGTAATAAAAAAACGGAAATGCAGGAAAAATTACCTGAACAGAAAAAGATGTCTGCAGACGACATCACTTTATCTTTATTCGAAGATTTGCAGGAAGATGAAACAAAGCCTGAATCCGTCGAGGTTTCAGCCACTGTTTCAGGACAAAAAAATGAACCTGAAACTGAAGAAAAACCGGAGAAAAAATCTGAGGAATCCGCTCCTAAAATCATCTACATGGATGCCGATAAGAAGTTGGGAACGGCAGGCCTTCACAGAACAAGAATCAAGCATATTGAAACTGATATAGACATCCTTTCGGGAAAGAAAAAACCGCCTAAGCATTTTGTTCCTAACAGACAGGAATACATGCAGACTTTTTATGCTTCTCAGGAGTTACCTGAAAGCAGAAATGACAATACTGCAAACATCATAAATAACAGTCTGAACAACCTAAAAAAGAACGATATTACATCCGCTCTTTTTGCGGAAGTGATTGGCGGAAAAAAGACTCTGTCTCCTAAGGTTTTTGTTCAGCAGTCTGATAAATACGGTATCAGAGTTCCGGCTCTTGAATATATACGCAGTCTGCGTGCGGATTTAACTCCGGACAACACTGCCGAAGTTTTGGTGAACCATGGCATAACGATTAAGGACAAAATGGGAAACTTTCTGTCCCGCATAGGTTCTGAAGAAGGTCTTCTGCTGAGTTCCGAGCTCTGTAATGCCCTTATCATGCTGGACGTTAATGTTTGTGATGACAAAACCGCAGAAGTGACTGAGGCTTTGGACACGTCTCCGGCTGAAGAGTCCCCAGCAGAGAAAGATGCGGAACCCGCCTCCCCTGCCGAAACTGACGAAGATGAAATCCGTGAGGAAGAGGATTTACCTGTTCCGGAAGATCTGTCCTCAGCCATGGAAAGAATTCATAAGATGCTTATATCCCAGCTTCTGAAAAAGTACCGGAATCCGGATTACGAATCTTTGTTTTTGACCAAGGAAAACGAAGTGACCAGGGTGGCAGAAGGCCAGTACATGTGTGA
>OMYE01000084.1 GCA_900315145.1 uncultured Pseudomonadota bacterium
ATGAATTCCATTGTGTGGTGTAACGGCTATGGTGAAATATCAGGAAGTGGCGACAAAGTGTTGGCTGCACTGATTGAAAAATACGGTTATCGTAAATGGAAAGTTCAGAAAAATGAACTGTTAAATGATGATTTTTATAACTGGAATCAGCGAAAGATCATCAAAGAGAAGGATTTGCTTGCTCTGTATCTTGTCGAAAAATACAGCGGAAATATCCGGAACAAGGATTTTTCTCTGACACTGAATGTTAACTATAATGTTGATATCACCGGCAGCTTCATCAAGGATGTTGACTATCAGGAGGATATTTATATTAAATTCCTTTCTCTAGTAGCTGCCGATATTCCTCCTGTGAATACAAAAGATCAGTATCTTATATCAAAGATTCTAAATACCCAGACCGTTAAGTAACATCTTTATACCAGTTACAATCAGTAAAATACTGAACAGTATTTTCAATTTTGCTGGGGATATTTTCTTATTTATACTCACTCCAACGGGTGCAAACATCATTGAAAATGGAATGACTGCAAGCGCTGCTGCAAATACCATATGGCCAACAGTCAATACAGGTGCGTTGGCAATAGGTTCCGTTTTATTTGAAAGTTCCTGAATAATCACGGTTACGGCTCCTGGAATACAAATGATTGCTCCGATTGTAGAGGCGGTGCCGATGGCTTTCTTTGTGTCATATCTGAACAGTGTAAGAATCGGTACGGTAAGAGTTCCGCCACCTATTCCCAGCATTACAGATACACTTGATACAAAAAAGGCAATGATGTATTGAACCGGTTTTGGCGGAAGACTGTTAAACAATGGTGGCTGTTTGGAAAGGTAGATCATATTGAATGATGAAAACATAAGAATACATCCGAAAAGTACTGACAGCCACAGACCTCCGAAGAGTCTGGCAAAAATTACGCCACTGATAACCCCGAGCAGAAGCAGAGGCAGCCATCTTTTTAAAAGTTCAAAATCGATATTTCCTTTACGATAGTGTGAAAGACATGACGATATGGTAGTGGGGATCATGGTTAAAAGTGAGGTGCATGTTGCCATCATTATGGCATCTTTGGGGGCAATATCCAGAAAAGAGGTAAATGTATAGTAGTAAACTGGAACAAAAATAATACCGCCACCTACACCTAGGAGACCGGCCAGTGTTCCTGCCAGAGCCCCTGAAATGGAAAGGATTAAAAAAAGAAAAGGAAGGTTCATAATTCTTAAGTGCTTACGTTATTGGTAAATATAAAAATCGGGAATAAATTTTAACTGAGGATTTATTTATAAAAGTCCTGTTATTGATTATAGCAGTATGATAGTTGGTAAAGGTGAAAAAGGAAACAGCGGAACGTAATAAATATATAAATGAGTAGATATTATTCCGGTTACAGTTTTTCGTAATGAATTATGTTTTTTTCAGGATAATTACGTTGACAGACTGAAATGTTTTTGGAAATACAAGGATTTACCTGTCTTTTTTTGATGAGACTATAAAAGATTTACGCTAATTGGGAAAATTTTGATTATAAAACAGCAAAAATGTTTAAAAGACATACAATAAAGTGTTTTTTTTAAAAAAATGAAAAAAAATTATTGACGAAAAAAGGTTTGTACTCTATCATGCACACCTGTTAGCACAATGGCATCGGCGATTAGCGCAGCCCGGTAGCGCATCTGGTTTGGGACCAGAGGGTCGCAGGTTCGAACCCTGCATCGCCGACCATCTAATAAGGGTATGCGCCCTTAGCTCAGTTGGATAGAGCAACGGCCTTCTAAGCCGTGGGTCGAAGGTTCGACTCCTTCAGGGCGCGCCACGTGTTATCGTTATTTTCTGCAATGGTGGCTGTAGCTCAGTTGGTAGAGTCCTGGATTGTGATTCCAGTTGTCGTGGGTTCGACCCCCATCAGCCACCCCATGTAGAATAAGATGGTATTGCGGGAATGGCGAAATCGGTAGACGCACCAGATTTAGGTTCTGGCGCCTTGTGTGTGAGAGTTCGAGTCTCTCTTCCCGCACCACTATCGCTTCAACACGGTTCAAATAAATGAAGAGGAGCTGCTTTTATGCAGCTTTTTTTATATCTTGATTATAAGTTCCGTTTTCTAGATTCTCTCAGGTTAAGTTACGTCAGTCTCCTTGACTATCGATTGTTTTAGACTGTTGATTTCATTATTTGTAGCAGTATTCTTTTAAATTACAAAATTCCTGCTGTTATTTGAAGAAAAACATCTCATTTCCGGTGTTTTTACGTAATGAAAATACCGGTTACGTAGTGCCGGTATTTTAAAATACATAGACGATGTTAGACGGATTCCTGTCTTAAAACGCTGATTTTATTTTCAGGGAAACTGTCGTTTCTAACCATATTGATAATTTCATCCTGACTGAAACTCTGATGATATACAACCACGTAACTAATATCTCCTGGCTGCAGATAGTGGGTTTCACCGTATTCAGTATATCTGGTAGCTCCTATGCTGATTAAGGCCTGAGCAGGCTTGTTTGAATCCATAAGGTAATCATGAATATTTTCAGCAGGACCTTCGTCCTTCTGATTGTTCATTCGATCGATAATCCATGCCAACAGGGTATCATACATATAGCTGTAGTCCCTAACCGCACTGTCAACACCATACACATTAATTTCACCATTTCTTTTTAGGAAACAGGCGATACGGTATTCAGAAATGTTTCCGGATGCACTGAAACTGTCAAGGGGGATAAGATTTGCACTGATGCCTTTGGTATCAGTACCCCAGTTTTTCTTTTCGCTGATTTTCTTGGCACCTGGACGGCGGATGGAACAGTCATTATAAGCTCCGAAAGCGATCGGCTTCAGTGATTTTACTGTATCGTTTTCATATTCAATCTCGCAGAGAAGACCTACTTCGGGTTCTATCTGATGATTTTCTGAGATGGTGCTGCTGATGTTGGTTTTGTCTGAAGAAAGGGGGTAGGTGTGCAGGAATGTATCCATTCTGCTCCCGGCAGCTTTAGGCAGATAGAAAGGGAAGATTGCTTTCGGGGCTTTAACATCCTTAACAACTACATTCTTGAAATCTGCAGCTTCGCCGGCCTGCTCTAAATGTCCGGTAAAATTGCCGGCTACACCAAGTCCAATAACTTTTTTGAAATCCATCTATTAACTCCGTTATGAAATAATCTGTAAATGGTAAGGAGTATGCCTCCCGGGATTTGTTCAAATATATCATAAGGCTTGATGATTACAAGGTAAAAAATGATGATTCTTTTATGGTTGCTGATGATAATGATAATGATAATGATAATGATAATGATAAGAGTCGTTCTGTGAATATCTTTTGCAACAACAGGGAGAGACATCAGGAGACTTGTTTTATCCTTGACTTCAAGTTTTTTACATAACCTGACAGATTCCTGATGTGATGGGAATTTCTCTTAGCTGTTTCTGTGGAGTGTTAATTTTACAGGAGAAGTCATTTGTTATTTTTTGCAGTAATTTGCCATAATAAGGTAATTTTAAGCAATTTTGATGTATCATAACTTAATTCTTCGTGGAATAACTTTATGAATGAAGTTATTTTGAACAGTGATGCACTGCAGTGGCTCACTGATTGAAATTAAAATTATTACCGGGAAACCGTCGCCGTTCTGACGGAAACAGCTCTATAACGGAAGAGATCCCCAATGAGAACAGTAAGAGTTTACGACAATCAGTTTTTGGAAGTTGATCGGGAGATTACTCTCGGTGAAAATGCTTTTGGTCATGCCGTTAAAGTATTGCGGATGAAGGTGAATGATCCATTAACTATCTTCAACGGGGATGGCTTTAACTATCAGACAGTGATTACCGATATTCAGAAAAAAAGCGCGACTGTAAGGATTACGGCAAAAGAGTTATGTGGCACGGAATCATCCATAAAAATCCATCTCGGACAGGTGTTAAGCAGAGGTGATAAGATGGATTATACCGTTCAGAAAGCTACTGAGCTCGGGGTTACCTGTATAACACCGTTGGTTTCAGAAAGATGCGGAGTGAGGTTGAATGATGAACGCGGTGATAAAAAGCAGGAGACACTGCAGAGGATAGTTATAAGCGCATGTGAACAGTGTGGCCGTGCCGTTATTCCTGAGGTTCGACCTATTATGACTCTGAGTGAATTTCTGGCAGAGGAGAGCAGTGGCGAATTGAAGGTTACGATGAATCCGCACGCCAGTAAGCACTTTAGAAATCTGCCTCAGTCAGATTCGTACCGTCTGCTGGTAGGTCCCGAAGGTGGATTTACTGATGATGAGGTTGCCGATAGTGTCCGTGCGGGGTATCAGGACGTGCTGGCGGGACCGAGAATACTGAGAACTGAAACGGCCGCACTTGTTGCTGTCAGTATTATTCAGTCAAACTTTGGAGATATTTAGCAGTTTTCCTCTTGGGAATTCTGCCACTCTTGTCATAAAATGATACGTATTGTGTGAAGAATGGCTGCTGGTTGATATTTTCTCCTGCTGATAAGTGTTTCGTTTATTTACGGGTGATTATATCCAGATGTTTTTCTGCGAGTGTTTTATTGCATATTTTCTGATGCCGTCTATTATGATTCCGGGGCTAATGAGGCTGGATTATGATTTTTTTCAGCAGAACTGCATTATGTCCGCCGTAAATCTATTTTATATTTTAAGGAGCTTCAATGAATTCAGATAGTATAAAGAATCTCTCACATCAACTGGTTCTTGGAAAAAGAACAGTGTACGGGAGTCATTATAATGCTAATTTGTTGCAGACAGTTCCAAGATCCATAAACAGAGATACGCTGGATATCAGAACACCGTTTTACGGTTACGATGTGTGGCATCATTATGAAATATCATATCTGAATCATCGGGGAAAGCCTGAGGTAGCCGTAGGTATTCTGTACATACCGGCAACATCTGAAAGTATCATAGAATCAAAATCGTTAAAGCTGTATTTCAACAGCTTTAACATGACTAGATTTATTAATCTTAATGCTGTAAGGGGGACGGTGGAGACTGATTTATCAAGAGTTCTTAACACTGAGGTTAAGGTTCATTTGTACCGTATTGCAGATGCAGACAGGGATTTTGGCTTCAGCAGACTCACGGCACAGAGTCTTGATGATCTGGATATTGAAATTGACACATATGCCCTTACCCCTGAATTTATCACTCAGGATGAAGGTGGAGAGGTTGTCTCAGAGGAGCTTTGTTCTGATCTGCTGAAGTCCAACTGTCTGATTACGGGACAGCCTGACTGGGGTAGCGTTTATATTCGTTATACTGGACGGAAAATAAGTCATGAAGGACTGCTCCGGTATATTATTTCCATGAGAACCCATAATGAATTTCATGAACACTGCGTGGAACGTATTTTTACCGATATAGCCAACAGGTGTTCTGTTACTTATCTTGAGGTAAGAGCATTCTACACCAGAAGAGGCGGACTGGATATCAATCCTGTAAGAGCAACGTGTGAACTGCCTTGTGAGTCAGCACGTCTCATCAGACAGTAGTCTTAAACGGAGATCTAATCATGTTGGATTATCTTTTAATACCGATTATGCTTCCTGAATATCCTATTGAGGAGGAGGTGCAGTTAAATCAACCGCTGGAAATAGCATATAGCTTTAAAGATAGAAATCCCTACATGTGTATAGATCTGACTAATGCCTACATTGATAATCAGATTCTGACCTATCAGAACAGCAACAGAAACAATTACCTGGAGATTGCGGTTACCAAGAGTGCCACCGGGGCTTCATCAGAAAACGGTGTGACTGCTGACCACCGAAACACCGGTATATCAGATGGGGTGAAGGAGCCTGACAGTATTGAAAATGAAGCCGTCGTTAAGAATTCCGGAAACGATGCAGCTACACATAATGATGGTAAATCAGATAAAAAACTAGATGGTTCCGGTTACAGAAGTGTCAAGGACAGATTCAGAAGGGGAAGCTCTTCTTCATCTTACAGGGATAATGAGGTTAACAGTGCTGTCAGAAATGCCATCATTGAGGATGAGCACAGGATCAATGATCTAAAGCGGGAAAGATTTATCATGTCCCATAAGTCTGAAAACAATCTTGTAGCATATAACATTCTGAATACCTGTAAAATCAAGGCGGGAATTGCTGATTCTTCAAGAATGAAGAGAACAATTGATCTGCATACCAGTAATCCGGTTGTCATCGCAAATAACTACAATTATCTCCGGGCAGCACTTATGGATTCAAGCACGGATATAGCGGATATCGATTTTCTTCCGTCAATCAAGAGCGGTAACAAGGAATACTATAAAAGGATAAAACCGTATATCCAGCTGATTGAACTGTACAAACTGATAAAGGTAAACAATATCAAGGCTGTTTCCCTTTTTGATTCTATAATAAGGGATTCAAGTTTTGACAGTTATTCTGAAAAGGTCAAGCTGGCTTTCTGGTTTCAGGGATTTGTTATATATAAGGAACTGAATAACGACAGAATTGCATATTCTTTTTTAAGTCTGGTAGAACGCGGTTATGGTAATAAAACCCAGTTCAGCTACACCGGTTCAGTTATTTTTTATCTGCTCAGTGATTTGGCATACAAGAATAAGAAACTTGATTATGCCGAGGAGTATCTGGGGAAATATTTGCAGGTTATTGAAAGACTGCCAGAGGAGAAAAATAACTATATCGAGAATCTGTTAAAGCTTAGTGATATAAAGATTAAAAGGGGTAACAGATCGGATGCTTTGACTATATTAAAGAAAACGGACAGAATTCTGATGAATTCGGATGATTTTGAACCGGAAAAACGCGAGGAATACATGGATAAGCTGGCTCATCTCTATATAAAAATAGATGAGTTCCAGAGAGCCTTGGACGTATTGCAGTATGGTGACAATAATTTCTCGTTTAACAGTGATGATCCTTCAAGTATCCATAAACTTCTCGATCTTGCCGTAGCTCTCAGCGGTTCCGGTCAGGTGAATAATGCCGTACAGCTTATGAATACTCTGAACAGTTATGTGGATAAGCTACCTGTTGAGGAAAGGCAGATATATTACTACACTATGTCAAAACTTCTTATGCGTCAGAACAGGCTACAGGAATCCTATGATAATCTGCTGCTAGCCTATGACCTGTTCGCTAAACGTGACGGGTTCAGCAATGAAGAGGAGAATCTCTCCAATGTATCAATTATTCCGACAACAAGCAGTCTGTCTCCTCAGTATCATCCGTATATGAACAGGAATGAAATAAGTCTTCCGGTGAAGGGGCTCACGGTAGTAATTTCCGGTATAACTCTAGCCTTTATTATATGCATACTGACGGCAATGAGGTATTACAATAAGTCCAAGGATTTATCAAAGGAAATTGACAGAATAGAAGATAATAGTACGCAGATGATATCTGTGAACATTAAGAATTATAATGATTTTATCAATTACATCATCAGACAGAGTATGAACTATCACCTGTCTAATGACAGTACGGATAATACAACCCCGTACAGAAACATCGAATATATTAATAACAAAGAACTGTATCAGATTTTTGTTCCGGCATTTACGGATCTGTCTATAAAAAGAGGTGATAAGCAGGCCATTAGACAGCGTAATGCCTTTGTTGAGCGACTGCAGAATGAACTGCAGTATACTACTGATGTATATATGGTGAATGATTATCGTTACATCATTGTTAAAAAGCCAGAGGTTGACATTGATGCTGAAGATAATGGAAGAATGATTATTCAGATTATCGAAAGCATTTTAAAGGATCTGCATCTTGGCACTGTCGTTAATATCGGCAGTATCAATTATCCGTTTATCAGCAGTGAACCGTATTCGCTTGAATCAAACAGGATTTTTGAATTAACATCTCTTGCGCTTGCAGGAGCCAGAGATATTTCTGAAAACGGTCAGAAATCTTCATATATAAAGTTTATGGCCTACAGGGTTGATAAAAACAGTATTCAGGATGGAGCGACTTATGTTAAGGCTATTTCATGCATAAGAAAGGGGGGTATAAAGGTGATTTCAGTTCCGAAGGAGGAGAATATCAACTGGCAGGATATTCAGGAGATTTTTTAAGTAATTAAAAATATTGATATTAGTAATTAGATGTGTTTAAATATATTACAAAAGGACATTATTTATGAATACATCTAATATCACTAATTACAAGCCAAAAGATTTTGCTGAATTGGTAGGTGTCTCAGTCAAAACATTACAACGTTGGGATAGAGAAGGAACTTTAAAGGCTTATCGAACT
>OMYE01000041.1:0-785 GCA_900315145.1 uncultured Pseudomonadota bacterium
ATATCTGTTATCCGGAGTAATCATGTGAAGTGTTCTGCTACCGGTATCAATTTCCAGTTTAAGATCCTTTTTGCTAATTGTCAGGGAGTTGTTTATTTCAGCTACAGCTCCGGTATATGTGGTCAGAAGTTTCTGAGTCTCATTAGTAAGAAGAGTTCTGAGTCGCATCAGCGGTATTTCAGAGAGTTCCACTTTCGCTTTGGAGCAGTCTAAAAAAACGCCTTCTTCTCTGCCTTTAATAAGCTTTTCTGTTTTGGTTGGAAAATAGAAATCTCTGTTAGTTTCGTAACCTTCGCTTACCAGTACGTGGCTGAGTTTATCTTCAGGATTGCCGAGAATGTTCATGGTAGCGCCGAGAAGATAGGTCATGGTTTTGCGACCGCCGGCAATGGATGCATGTATGCGGTACTTTGGAGTATTGTCATCATTAAGTGCGGTAAGCTCTTTTACCTCGTTAAAAATAAAATCAGCGATGATATTCTGATCCTCTCTGGTACGGGCGTCTTCAATCAGGTTGTTATCTGCATCGCGGATTATTTTAAGATGGCGATCCTGATCAATTTTAAATGAATCCAGTCCGTATTCATTGCAGAATTCATTCAGCTTGCCGTTTGCTCCAAGAAGATTGTTTCTGATTTTTTCAGCTCCCTCTGTAGTGGTAATAATGTAGATTTCCTCAGGGAAACGTTCCGGTTCTTCTTTAAGGATGGCGTAGAGAGTTTCTGTTATAACCTGTGGGGTCATGCCGGCAACTGCGAGTAAAATATCTGTAGTCATATTTTTTT
>OMYE01000041.1:804-18521 GCA_900315145.1 uncultured Pseudomonadota bacterium
ATTATCTCCTTTAAAGTAAGCTGTAGGAATTACTAGATGTTTAGTTTATTCCATGAATGCATTAAAGCACTCTTGATACCTTTAATAATATGTTTAGGATTAGTTTGAACAGAAAAATTTTCCAATCTGCTACATAGATAGTATCCTCAGGCTCCAGCTGTTTTATATGGATACCCTTTTACATGCATTTCTATATCTTTTTCTATCTTCTGGATTCTTTGTCATTGACCTGGATAAAGTCGTAGTACCAGGAAATATATCAAGATTAGAATATACCACTTTATAGCAATTTAAAGTTTTATAGTTATCAACTTAATGCATTCGGGTATCCATAAGTAAGCCTTGCGTTATACCTTACATTGCTAATAATACAATGATGCATATAACAACTATCACAAGTAAGAATATATCCCACGTAGTACTTGCTGGATCTCCCTCATAATGAGAATTTTCCCATTCGTTCTTATAGGCTTTACAAAAAGCTTTCATAGAATCTTTAAAACTCATATTAAATACCTCATAGAAGAATATCGTTAAAATTCACCAATAATAATCTTATGTGTCAAATACGGCACAGTTCATCAAGACAGACGGGATGTCTGATAATCTTTCCGTAATCCCCTGTCCAGTACCAGTGAAGAAAACGGCATCCGGCATTCTCAGCAGTAACTCTGTCTGTCATATCATCGCCTACATAGAGAACCTCATTCGGATCTGTTATGCCGCTTGCCGACATCGCTTTTCTGATGCCGTAAGGATGCGGTTTAAACAGTCTGCCTACATCCTCGTAGCCTACTACCACATCAAAAGCGGTATGAGGATAGCAGTATTTCAGCATAAAGCTTACGTAGGCATGCGGAGCTCTGGAGAATACCCCAAGCCGGAATCTCCGGTGCAGTTCAGTAATGCATTTCTCCGGTATTTTTACGAGCCTGCCACGGCGGGAAAGATAGTCCTTTAATGCGGTAATATCATTTTTTCCGGCAAGGGATCTTCGGATGGAGTCGAATTCCGGTCCGTCTGTCAGAATAAGTGTATTGTCCAGATCAAAAACTATAAGTTGCATGTTTATTGTATTCCTGTGTTTTATTGTATAGTTGTCATATGGTTTTATATAATTGTTATTCTATTATCTGCATTCTTTTGAGAATGCAGAGGCATATCCTGTAAAGGACAAGGTTTTGTTATCAGCTTGCCGGATAGTAGTTTTTTCCGAAAGCAATGCATTCAACAGATTTTGCTCCGTGTCTTTCGAGGAATCTTTTAGCATCATTCATGGAATCTCCCCTGGTGATTATGTCATCGAAGATGATTGTATGAGGCTGACTTATCTTGTTGTTCATGGTGATATGAGCACAAGCGTCGACGTTTCTGATACAGCTGCTGTGCTTCGACGTCTTGCTGCCGGTAAATTTAACCCTGTCATTGATGATAAAGAGATTTGGCAGAGCAGATTTCAGTCGCTTTATCATATCTCCATACCTTGCGGCGGTAGCCTCTTCTGTAGATGCCGGCAGACAGAAAAAGGCATGGGAGCCGTCATTTATGCCGGGAATAGAGGAAAGGTATTCAATAAGAACATCAATCAGTCTGTTTCTATCCTGAGAGGCGATTCCATCCTTGAAGTTATAAATAGCGTTTCTGAATCTGTAATCATACTGGGTCAGTTGTTTCATTGAGGCCCAGTAGTTACTGTAATAGTCGCCGAAATATTTAACCTGGCCAAGAGTTGGGTAGGTAGCTGTTTTAATCATGATAGTCATATTTGTATTCTCCATATTGGTAGTTGTTAATTTTTCCGGAGGTATGAGAATCCGGATTCCGTTAAATGTCAGGTTGTATCTTTGTTTAGTTTTTAAGTGTTTTAAATTATGGCAGGGGGTTTGGTGTTATTGTCTTAGCTCTTTAACCGCCTGTTGTTTTAATGATATATAAAAATTTTTTCAGTCAGAGTCTCAACCATGGTCAAACTCAATGAATGTTGAAAAAATTTTTTTATCATGATTTATTCATCTGTCCGGTGGATTCTGTTTTTCAGTCTTTCTTTTATCTTCCCGCTACAGTCTTCAGTCTGTATTCCTTTTCTGTCAGTGTTTTTAGGATATTCCGACAGGATAGTTGCGCCTTTTTTTACATCAGAAAGATGATTATTGTCCGGCTCTTTTTATATGATAATGATGTTTTTCATAGGTAGAATTTCAACCATGGTTGAGGAGGTAGATTTCCAAAAAAATCATTTTTGCTGATATTCATTAATGCTATATTGATTGTCGGTGATAAAAATAATACTGAAACAGACGGAGAATAAAAATAATATCGATTGAAACGCCGTTTTATGTTTCCGGATATGATTAAAATTGTTTGAATTCATTAAGAATATAAGGATAAACAACAGGAGATAAATACTATGACAGTATGTTCTGAAATCTGCAGAAAAGTAATGCTGCTTTCACAGGTAAAAGGGGTAGGAGCCGTCAAGATAAAACAGATATGTGCCAGAGAGAATATTAACGTACCGCTGGAGAATATTGCAGATATACTCAGCAGGTATGTAAAAAGTACCCCGGAAGACATATACGGTCAGCTGAAAAAAGCCGGTGGTTTTGCGGATGAAGAGTTAAACACAGCGGAAAATTCCGGGGTTTCGATTATCTGCAGTGCTGATGAAGGATATCCTGAACTGCTTAAGAACTCAAAATTTGATCCGGTGGTACTGTATGTGAAGGGGAATCTCGGTAATCATACAATGAGCGCTGCTGTTATCGGCAGTAGAGAGGTACCGGAAAAATACGATATTATCACCTCCAGAATAACCGGATGTCTGGTGGAGAAAGGTTTTTCCATTGTGAGCGGACTGGCTCTCGGATGTGACAGTTTCGGGCACAGGGCTGCTCTTGCCGGCGGAGGGCATACCGTGGCTGTTCTCGGACACGGTCTTGATACTGTTTATCCTAAGGAAAATGCCGGACTTGCTGATGAGATAGTGGCATCAGGCGGGGCTTTGGTAAGTCAGTTCCCTTTCGGCTGTCGCATGGCTTCCTTTAATTTTGCTAAAAGAGATACCGTACAGGCCGGACTTTCCAAGTTTGTTGTGATGATTGCCTCAGGTGTGCCGGGAGGTTCGCTTATCGCATCAAGATCTGTACTGGAGGACGGCCGTCACCTTTTTGTGCCGGAACCTATAAAAGAATCTTTAAGTAATGAAAAGGTTAAGGCGAACACAGTCTTTGCGGCGGGTGATGCGGATGACATCTGCAGTATTCTAAAGCTTAAGAAAGAGTACTATGATCGCAGTCGTCTTCATATCTTAAGAAGCAGGGCGGATTACAGTATGTTTGACGATTTTATGGATATAAATGAGAAAAAATCCGGTGATGTTGTTACCGGACAGCAGTCGCTTTTTTAAAAATGTGATGGTCCGGAATAATATGAAACAGGGTCAATAATTCTTTATTAACCCTGTTTGAATCTAGATAAACTTTAAAAAGTCTGCTACCCCGGTGAGATCCAGAACCTCTTTAACGGCAGGGGATACATCCTTCATAATCAGTTCAGAGTTTCTGCCTTTCAGAACTTTGTATACGCTTATCAGGATGCGGATGCCGGCTGATGAAATATATGACAGCTGGGTGCAGTCCAGTTCATAATCGCCTGATTCTGGAAGATTGTTTTTTATTCTGTTTTCCCATTCACCGGCGTTTGTACTGTCTATTCTTCCGATTAATTCCATAAAAAAATCCTTATCTTTGCTTATTAAGCTGTTGTGGTAATAAGATATCCGTTATTGTTTTGATTTAAATAAGCTGACTTTGTTCAATTGATTTGTTTGAGCTAAATCTTAATTTAAACAGCAGACAGCCATAAAACAGTACGAGATGTTAATTTTTTGCTTTAACGGTTATATTTTATCATTTTTTTAGGATTGATAAAGTGAAACGCATAATAATTATTATCGGGAGTATTATGCGGAATTCACATTTTATATATCCTTCAAAATAAAAAAAGAGACACCGTTGTTGAAAGCATGGTGTATGGCGTTATTACCAGTAAAAACGGCATGTTTTTTTTGTTGTTATTCAGAGGTGGCGTTTTTTGTATTCTTATTTCTATTCCTATTCCTATATGAGAATGGAGAAAATATTGTTGTTGTGTTCCCGATAGTAGTGTACTTCCTTCATTAGCTTCTTTACCATAAATACACCCAGTCCGCCAATCTCTCTGTCCTTGAGATCTACACTCATGTCAGTACATTTTGCTTCGTTCAGCGGATCAAAAGGGATCCCGTCATCTTCAAAGTATATAATGACTGTAGCACTGTCATTTGTGGAGAATTTGACGGAAATTGTTTTGGCTTTACTGTATCTGATAATGTTGGATACTATTTCGTCTACACAGATAATTATTTTGGTAAACTTGTCAGTCGCAATATGATTGATACGACATTGTTCCGCAATAAAATAACGTATGTCTTCAGCACTGTCTGTATTGTTTGCAAAGTGTTCTTCAACAACCATAATCCGTTTCCTCTTTCCTTCCTAATTCCTTCTGAAAGCTAGAACAGTGATATCATCAAACTGATTTCCCTCTCCCTGGAATTCATCGATTGAATTAAGCAGGGCGGTACAGATTTCCGTAATATTTTGATCCTTCTTTGAATTCATTACCTCAAGCATTCTGTCAAAACCATACTGTTCATGGCTGGTATTAGCTGCTTCAGGAATGCCGTCAGTGTAGACGAAGAATACGTCTCCGTGATCAAGGTGCAGTTCATTGTCTTTATATGTGATGTCATCCAGAGCTCCCAGAACAAAGCCGGTTCTGTTATCCATAATGGTAAAGTTCTCACCCTTTCTGGAGATTATCGGATGATCGTGACCGGCACTGGTGTACTGCAGAACACCGCTGTCAAGATCAAGTATTCCGCAGAAAACAGTAACGAACATTTCCGCCTTGTTATTGTGGTAGAGCTCGGAGTTGGCTTTGGTCAGAGCTTCACCTGGGGTGGAGCAGGATAAAAGATAATTCTTAATAATGATTTTGGAAATCATCATAAAGAGGGAGCTCGGAACCCCCTTACCGGATACATCCGCTATTACAAAGCCGAATTTATGATCATCAATCTTGAAATAATCGTAGAAATCACCGGCAACCTCCAAAGCAGGATCCATGAGGGCATAAAGCTCTATCTGATCAAACTGGATAGGTTCCGGCAGGGCGCCCTGCTGGATTTCGCTGGCAATTTTCAGCTCAGTGGATACACGTTCCTTTTCTTTGGATATATTGGTCAGCTTGATGATGTATTCATCAATTTTATCTGACAGACTGTCAAAGGATCTGGCAAGAGCTCCGATTTCAGAATTGTATTTAATGTAATGCTTAACTGTTTCCTTGATACTGGATGTTTCTTCACTGATGCTGTTTTTACTACCGAAATTGATGCCGATAAGCGACATTTCCTCCAGAGGTTTGGAAATGTATTCTTCAACGAAATAAAGAATAATCAGACTCGGCCAGAGGCAGATGTAGAGCGCCGCTCCGCTTATGAAGTAAACGTAACTCCACTTTGTTGTGGTGTCATAGATTTCATATGAACTGAAAAATATGTAGGCACATATGGAGAAGAAAATGGCAATTATGGAGGAGATAAGCAGCAGGAACAGAATAAATTTTTCATTAATGGAGAAAAGATAAGAGTTCGTTGTCTTGTATTTTTTTATTATTTTTTTCTGGCGTATTGAAGAATAGGTGGTTAAGAAAGGTATACCCAGAATAACAAAGAATATAATGTGGTTTAAGAAGGTACTTACAAAACCGATACCGTAGAAATCGAGATTATAGCACTGATGCAGGGTTATCCATACCATTACGGCGATAATCAGAGAATCAAAAAAGATAAGAATGAGATATTGGGCCAGCTTCTTAACCTTGTCCAGTTTAAATTTGTCCGAATCGTTTCTTCTGAGATAATTCCATACCCAGGCGCCGCCGTACCCGTATATCAGCTGAAATGAGAAGCCGAGAATATAGA
This sequence comes from uncultured Pseudomonadota bacterium, assembly GCA_900315145.1. Taxonomy (GTDB): domain Bacteria; phylum Pseudomonadota; class Gammaproteobacteria; order Enterobacterales; family Succinivibrionaceae; genus Ruminobacter. Next base: position 6,833 of record OMYE01000041.1, read on the forward strand.
TTTTATAGTCCATTCCTCCGTAGTACATGTCGGAAAAAATATTTCCTATTGCCGTACCGAGGGCTCCCGGCAGTCCGTATACCAGGGACATCAAAAATGGAAGAACGCAGTAAGGTCTGACTTCAGTAGTCGCGGAAAGACGCATGAAATCTATAAACGGAATGGATGAGACAAAGTAGAACAGGCAGGTGGCAAAAATTATTTTGCACTGTCCTGCCAGCCAGATTATTTTTTCTTTCATAGATCAACCATCTGTAATTACTGAATTTTCGGTGATCAGTACTGAAGGAATATAGCTTCAGTCAGCTGATAGAAAAAGATTGGATATTATTTTTCTAACTGTATTAGCTTCATTCTATTCCATTTATGGAAAATGACGTTGATTAATACCACAGAAATGATTCTTTGAAGTGTTTTTTATAACTATATGGGACTGCCCCGGCAAAAAAGAGATAAGGGGAGTCAGGTTAGAAAGTTCCCTGGTGTACGGGACACCGGGGAACTGCTGAAAGATTTAATAGCTCCAGTAAATGCTGCTATTCGAAGATTTCGTCCGGAACAAGTTCGGCAACATCATCAAGCTTGGCTGTGGAGATTAGACGTTTCGGAGCAAGATGGTCGTAACGGATTTCTCCTACACCGATGAATTTACGCTGATTGTCAGATCCTAGATTTACGTATATTCTTATAGGCTGCAGATCAGTGGTCAGCATGTTTACCGGAGTAACTTTGATTCTCTTTCCGAGCATGATATCTCTGCCCTGATTTTCATCAATGACAATTTCCGGAAGTGAGGATACCGCAGTATCTACAGGGAGAAGCAGACTGTCCAGGGCATCAAAGGCGGTAAGACCTTTGCTGTGTGCCTCGTCAACTATACGGTTAAGGTCATCAAAAGTAACCATTCTGTCTATAGGATAGGAGCTTACAGCCGTACGGTTCAGTCTGATTACATGAGCGCCGCAACCTAAAAGTTCTCCTAAATCATCAACAAGAGTTCTGATGTAGGTACCCTTGGAGCAGGACACTTTCATTCTTATATCAAAAATATCACCTTTGGCTTCAGTAAAATCCGTATCTTCGAGATCAAATGAGAAAATGGTTATCTCTCTGGCTTCTCTCGGAATATCAATGCCCATTCTGGCGTATTCGTAATATGGTTTGCCCTGATATTTCAATGCGGAATAGATGCTTGGCACCTGCATGATTTTGCCGGTAAGTTTGGCCATTGCTCCGAGAAGTTCACTTCTGTTGAAATGAACCGGAGCTGATTTGACTATTTCTCCTTCGGCATCACTTGTGGTGGTACGCTGACCGAATCTGGCGGTAACCTCGTAGGCCTTGTCTGAATCAAGCAGATACTGGGCAAATTTGGTTCCTTCGCCGAAGCATACAGGCAGCATACCTGTTGCCAAAGGATCCAGTGCGCCGGTGTGTCCAGCCTTCTGGGCATGGTATATGCCGCGAACTCTGATCATGGCATCATTGGAGGTTATTCCCTGAGGTTTGTTGAGTAGTAGTATTCCACTAATATCACGCTTACTTCGTCGTGGCATTTGTTTTGTCTTTAATCCTCATAATATATTAAACATGTTTACGGGGCTAATCAGAGTTTCCTTGAAACTGAACCGGAGTTGTTCCATCCGTGCATCAGATTCAATTATGTAACATGAATAAAGCAGATTATATTCCCCGAAACCGCCTGAACACTTAATTCTATTTGCCGTCTGTGACAATCTGTCATTTTTCATCCGGGCATCTATAAAGGTGTTCGTGCAGAGACATAAAAAATCAGCTTCGCATTATACACCATAATTGTGCAAAACTGAATTAAGTAAAAAATTCGTGTTTGGGGAACGTCTGATGAAAAGTAAAGGTAGGTATAAGAAAGTAAACTGATTCCTTTTTCAATTACTTTTTTATGACATTTTTGAAAGAAGGAGTGATATAAAGCATGAGATAAGGCTAAAAATGTCGGTATAAATGTCGGTATAAATTTAAAAATGTCGTATTAAGTATATAATATTATTGTTAGTTTTGGAATTTTTGGAAGGATGCATTTATGAGTCAATATATTGAGTCAGAAAAAGTTGAATTGAAGGTGAAATATACTGATAACATCTGTAAGGAGATAGTGGCTTTTTTGAATGCAGACGGTGGACAGATATTTGTCGGGGTTGATGACAATGGAAAAGTTGTCGGAGTGGAGAAGATTGATGAGACATTAAAAAAGATATCTGATGTGATAACCATGCAGATAGAACCTAATCCACAGGAAGAAATCCGTACGGAACTTAAGTTTGATTCAGGAAAGACTATCATAGCTTTATATATTTCCAAGGGAACTAGAAATATTTATTGCCAGAAGAAGTATGGTTTTTCTTCAAGCGGCTGTGTAATCAGAATAGGAACCACCTGTAAGGAAATGACTCCCGAGCAGATTCGTATTCGCTATGAAAAAAATTTTTATGATGAAGAATACATGCTTAAAAAAAGGGCATCACGGACAGATCTTACATTTAGAGAACTGAAGATTTATTATGCTGAGAAGGGGTTTCATGTTGATGATTTATCTTTTGAAGTGAACTTTAATCTGCGCAACAAAGAAGGTAATTATAATCTTTTAGCAGAATTGCTTGCAGATAAGAATAGTATCCCTTTTTCATTTGTTAAGTTTAATGGCACAGATAAGGCGGCCATTTCCGAACGTTATGATTTCGGTTATGGATGTATACTATCAGTTTATGAAAAGATTAAATCAAGGCTGCTGGCTGAAAATATATGCATTTCAGATACAACTGTGAGACCTAGAAAGGATTTTTATCTTTTTGATTACGATGCTGTAAATGAGGCTGTATTAAATGCGCTGGTTCATAATGACTGGACTGTGACAGAACCTCAGATTTCATTATTTAGTGACCGGATGGAAATATTGTCTCACGGAGGATTGCCTCGCGGAATGTCCAAAGAGGATTTCTATGAAGGAATAAGTCATCCAAGAAACTCAACGCTGATGAGAATCTTCTTAAATATGGGACTTGCAGAGCATACAGGTCATGGTGTTCCCACTATCATAAAGAAATATGGCAAAGATGTTTTTGAAATTACGGATAATTATATTAAGTGCAGGATTCCATATGCTGAAAAAGTATTAGAGTTGAGGAATAAAAATGTCGGTGTAAATGTCGGTTTACATATAGATGTAAATAAAACAGAAAAAGCTGTACTAGGTATATTGATAAGAAATCCGAAAATAACAACAGATGACATGGCTATAGAAGTAGGGGTGACAAAAAGAACGATAGAGCGTACATTGGTCAGTTTAAGAAAAAAGGGACTGATAGAGCGAATTGGAGCAAATAAGTTCGGAAGCTGGTCTGTTGTAAAATAATTATATTTCTAAAGAATCCAGGACTTCAATTTCTCAGTATGCTTGAGTATATTTAAGTATATTTTGAGTAGCAGACATATAAACTGTCCCCCTGAGTGCGGACACGGATAATTTGAGTCCCCATAGAAGTGGACACCAGGGTTTTGTGTATCCCTTATTAAGGACATTTTAAATTTTAGGGAGCATTATGTATAAAATCAGAATCCTCCGGATAATGCATCCGGAGGATTCTCCTTACTGAATAAACAGGCAACTAAATTAGAATAGTATTCCGAATAATACTATTTTCTAGTTGCTGCCTTCATTTCTGATACGTACTGTTTGAGAGCTTCATACATAGCGTCAGTATCATCAAGATGCTTAGCCAGAACCTTCACCAGGGCACTGCCGCAGATAGCACCGTCAGCGCCGTCGGCGATAGCTTCTCTTACCTGTTCAGGTTTGCTGATACCGAAGCCGAGTAATGCTGGAGGAGCACCGTGATCCTTAAGGAACTTAACGATGTGGGATATTGGCATACCTGCTTCTTTTTCAGCACCGGTAACGCCGGCACGGCTTAAAAGATAGATGTAGCCACTGCAGTTCTTGGCAATGCTGGCGAGGGTTTCGTCATTGGCATTAGGCGGAGCAAGCATAACCAGATCCACGCCGTTCTTGGCTGCTTCAGCCTGCCATACAGGTTCAGCTTCGATCATCTGAAGCGGAACATCAGGGATAAGAACTGAATCCACACCGCTTTCGGCGCACATTCTGAAGAAGTTGTCGATGCCCGGTGCATAAACCAGATTTACGTACATCAAGAGACCGATAGGGGTTTCAGGATACTTTTCTCTGATCTTTTTAATTACTTCAAAGCAGTTAACAGTGTTGGCACCGCTGTTGAGAGCACGGCGATCTGATTCCTGAATTGTCGGACCGTCAGCACCCGGATCTGAGAACGGGATACCAAGCTCAAGTGCGTCGGCACCGCCGTCGACGAGAGCGCTCAGTACTTTTACGGAATCCTCAACTGTAGGATCACCGATGGTCATGAAAGGAACGAAAGCACCTTCATTTTTAGCCTTTAAGCCGGCAAACATTTTTTCATAACGACTCATTAAAATTCTCCACGTTCCTTAAGAATATTAGCTACGGTAAAGATATCTTTATCACCACGTCCTGAGAGATTTACCAGAATGGTCTGTTCCTTGTCAGGATTTGCTCTGGCTTCCTTCAGAGCCCATGCAACGGCATGAGATGATTCAAGAGCAGGTATAATACCTTCATGCAGTGACAGTTCCTTGAAGGCGCTAAGAGCTTCTTCATCGGTTACTGAATTGTATTCAGCACGGCCGATGTCCTTGAGGTAGGCGTGTTCAGGACCTACTGAAGGGAAGTCAAGACCTGCGGAGATAGAGTGGGATTCGTGAATCTGACCGTATTTATCCTGCATGTTGTATGACTTGGCGCCGAAGAAGATCCCCTTGTCACCGTGACCGAGAGGGGCACCGTGCATGCCGGTTTCAATACCGTAACCTGCAGGTTCAACACCTACGAGACGTACACCTTCTTCTTTAATGAAGTCAGTGAACATACCGATGGCGTTTGAACCGCCGCCTACAGCAGCAACCACGATATCAGGCAGATGGTCTTTTTCAAAACCCTTGAACTGCTGTTTCGCTTCTTCACCGATAATCTTCTGGAAGTATTTAACGATTGAAGGGAACGGATGAGGACCGGCTGCAGTACCTAACATGTAGTGGGTGTGCTCAAAAGAACCTGACCAGTCACGCAGCGCTTCGGTGCAGGCTTCCTTCAGAGTGGCGATACCGGTGGTTACAGGTACAACTTCAGCCCCCATAAGTCTCATTCTGAATACGTTCGGTTCCTGACGCTTAACGTCAACTGCACCCATGTAAATGCGGCACTTTATACCGAAAAGGGCGCAGACGATAGAGGTGGCAACACCGTGCTGACCGGCACCGGTTTCTGCAATAATGCGGGTCTTACCCATTCTCTTGGCAAGAAGAGCCTGACCTAAAACCTGATTGGTCTTGTGGGCACCGCCGTGCATTAAATCTTCACGCTTCAGGTAAATTTTGGTTTTGGTACCTTTGGTGATATTGCGGCACAGGGTTAAAGGGGTAGGACGACCGGCATAGTTATAAAGCAGATCGTTAAGCTCCTGCTTGAATGTAGGATCATCCTTGTATTTTACAAAAGCTTCTTCCAGCTGCAGGAGAGCCGGAACCAGGATCTGCGGTACATACATACCGCCATATTCTCCAAAAAACGGATTTAAAAGAGTTTTTGTAGACATGACTTCTAATATTTCCTCTGTTATAAAGTATTTCTTTAATTACCGTGAAAGCCGGTGATTTGTTTTTACCAGTTGTCATTCTGACTGATGCTAATGAATCACAGCCGCTTTCACGAATTGTAAAATGTTAATAGTTTTTCAGTTCATTCATGGCACTGAGGATTTTATTCGGATCCTTTATGCCGGGAGCTGTTTCCAGTCCGCTGTTGAAATCCAGACCTGCTGTTTCGCAGAGATCTCTGGCCTTGCGGGCATTCTCATCAGTCAGCCCGCCGGCTACAATAAGCTTTCCGGCTAGGCCTGCATCAGTTCCTGTCAGTTTCTGCCAGTCAAAGCTGGTTCCGGTACCGCCGAATCCGGCATTATTTCCGCTGTCAAGAAGAACTCTGGATATTAGAGGATTGCTGACCAGCTTTCTGATGTTTTCCATAGGAATTTCGTCTCCACTAACCGGTACAGCCTTCCAGATATCCTTTTTGTCATGCTCTCCGCACAGCAGAGTAAGAGCTTCACTAAGCTCTTCTATGTAGGCTTCATCCTCGCTGCCGTGGAGCTGAATTACGGAAAGCTCCAGTTCTTTAGCAAGGAGTGCTACCTCCATAGCCGGTTTGTTGACAAATACACCGACAAAATCCTGTCTGCCTCCTTCGGTTCTGGTTTTATGAATAAGTTCTTTCGCACGTTCCGGGGAGATGTAGCGCGGGGATTTTTCTGCAAAGATGAGTCCGTTGTATACAAATCCCGCTTTATAGCAGCTTAAGGCATTTTCCACGGTGGTTATGCCGCATACTTTGTTTTCACCGTAAATGAGTCTGCGACAGGCCCTGTCGATATCATTTTCAGCGGTAAGACTGCTTCCCACCAGAAAACCGTTGGCATAATGTCTCAGGTTTAATACTTCGGCGTGAGTGTATATGCCGGATTCACTGATGATTACCCGATCCTCAGGTACGAGCTGTGAAAGTCTTCTTACCTGATTTAAATCCACGGTCAAAGTACGCAGATTGCGGTTGTTTATGCCGATAATTCTGGCATCCAGAGCTATGGCCCGGCGAATCTCCTCCTCCTGAGAGGCTTCGGTAAGTACTCCCATTCCAAGTGAGTGGGCGATACTGCGCAGTTCAGTGTACGCTTCGTCTGTGAGAACGGAAAGCATCAGCAGAATGGCGTCGGCGCCGTTCTTTCTGGCAAGGTATACCTGATACGGATCGTAGATGAAATCCTTGCAGAGAACCGGAATGTCAACTGCCTGGCTTACTTCGGCGATATATTCGTACTTTCCCTGAAAAAAAGGCTCATCTGCAAGCACTGAAATTGCTGAAGCATAATTTTTATAAATACCTGCTATGGATGCAGGATTAAAATCAGGTCTGATAAGCCCCTTTGAAGGAGAGGCTTTTTTGCACTCCAGAATGAATACGGTGTGCTTTTGGGTCAGGGCACCATAAAAATCACGCTGTGATGCGGTCAGACTGTCTTTAAAGCTCTCAAGAGGCTGCTCCAGTTTCTTCTGTGCAAGGTAATCAACCTTGGCATTCAGGATGGTCGCCAGCACATTGCCGTCAACAGATGCAACGTTAATTCCCGGGTTGCTTCTGAGTTCCGGTCTGAGTACGCGTCCAGCTCCCTGTTTTACGGAAGAATTCTTATTATTCATGATTATCTTCCTGACTTGCTTTAATGAACGCATTGAGGGTGTTCATGGCAGTTCCTTCACGTAAGGCCTTGAGAGCCAGAGCTGTACCTTCCTTGAGAGAGGAGACTCTCTTACCGAGGTAGAGCAGTGCGGCGGTATTTACCGCAACTGCAGCATTCTGGGCTGGTGTTCCCTTACCGCTTAAGATTCTTAAGGTGATTTCCTTGTTTTCTTCAGGTTCACCGCCTCTTATTTCGTCAAGACTGTAGGTTTCTACACCGAAATCCTCCGGAGAGAGAACCTGTTTTTCAATGGTTCCCTTTTCGTGGAGAAGGGCAATATATGTCTTGTCATGAACAGTAATTTCGTCAAGACCGCTACCATAGGCCACGATGGCACGCTTAACCCCGTTTTCTCTTAACACGTCGGCAACAACATCAACGAGATCTTTGCTGTAGACACCGATAACCTGATAGTCGGCATGTGCAGGATTGGTTAAAGGTCCGAGAATATTGAATATGGTGCGTACTCCCAGAGCCTTTCTAACAGGTGCGGCATATTTCATGCCGGTGTGGTATACCGGAGCGAAACAGAAGGTGAAATTGGTCTTCTTCAGAGTTTCAAATGCTCTCATAGGAGTCATTCTGATATTTACTCCGAGTGCATCTAAAAGGTCTGAAGCACCGGTCTTTGATGATACGCCGCGGTTGCCGTGCTTGGCAACGTGCAGACCGAGAGAGGCAGCCAGAATACCACTTATGGTGGAGATATTAATAGTGTTCTGACCGTCACCGCCGGTTCCGACGATTTCACCGATTTCGAAGTCATGATGACGTTCGAAAGGAGTTGCGGAATTAAGCATGGCAGATGCTGCACCTGCAATTTCTGATGGGGTTTCACCCTTAAGCTTCAGAGAGGTGAGAACTGAACCGAGCAGAATTGGGTCGAACTTGCCTGTGAAGATATCCTCGAAAATGGAGATGGTTTCATCACGGTTCAAATCCTCCATATTGAAGAGCTTTTCAATAGCAGGGCGTTTATCAATGAATTCCAGAAATTCCAGAGTCTTCATGAGAAGAGTAGGTCCCTTGGAGGTCATGATTGATTCCGGATGGAACTGGAAACCGACTACGCGGTTTTTACGATCCATAACTGACATGATCATGCCGTCATATTCGGCGGTTACTTCCAGAGATGATGGAACAGATGTGGCTACCAGAGAATGGTATCTGGCTACCGGCATCGGATTGTCGAGTCCGGCGAACATGTCCTTACCTGAATGCTGAATGTAGGAGGTCTTGCCGTGTACGATTTCCTTGGCTGCACCGATGGTGCCGCCATAGTACTGACAGATGGCCTGATGACCCAGGCAGATGCCGAGAATAGGAAACTTGCCCTTGGCCATGCCGATAAGTTCAAGCATACAGCCTGCTTCAGACGGATTGCCCGGTCCTGGAGAGAGAACAAGAATAGGCTTGCCTTCGCAGTTGCAGGCTGACATCTTCTCCATGATGATTTCAGGATTTACGGAGTTGCGGTAAACACTTACCTGATAACCGATGGAACGGAACTGATCCACCAGATTGTAGGTGAAGGAATCGAAGTTATCCAATAAAAAAATCTGTTTCATTTTGCCTGTGCTCCTTTATAAGTTGGTACCGTGAGAAAGAGCTATGGCATTAAGTACGGCAGCCGCCTTCTTTCTTGTTTCGTTTGCTTCATCAATCGGCTTGGAATCGTAAACCACGCCGCATCCTGCCTGTACATAGGCTTTGCCGTCTTTAACAAATGCTGAACGGATTACTATGCAGGTATCCATACTGCCGTCACCGCTTAAGAAACCGATGGCGCCGCCATAGCTGCCTCTTCTGGTTTTTTCGGTCTGACGGATAAGGGATGAAGCCATGATTTTCGGAGCTCCGGTAAGGGTTCCCATATTCATGCATGCCTGATAGGCATGGATAGCGTCGAGATCCTTGCGGAGGGTGCCGACAACGCGTGAAACAAGATGCATTACGTGGCTGTAGCGGTCAACGTTAAGGAGATCCTTCACATATCTGGTGCCTGATTCACTGATTCTGGCAATATCGTTTCTGGCCAGGTCAACAAGCATAAGGTGTTCGGCATTCTCCTTCTTATCCTGACGTAGTTCAAGCTCTAAACGGCTGTCCATATCCTGATCAATGGTTCCGTCCGGACGGAGAGCACGGCCTCTGGTACCGGCGATAGGGTACATTTCAACCTGACGGGTGGCGGCTGTATATTTTACTGAACTTTCAGGAGATGCCCCGAAGATGATGAAGTCCTGATCCTGCATGTAGAACATGTACGGAGACGGATTGCTGTGCTTTAATTTGTGGTAGGCGTTGATTGGTGACGGACATGGAAGAATGAAGCTTCTTGAAGGAACCACCTGAAAAATATCACCTTTATAGATATTGCCTTTGAGATTTTCAACGATATGACAGAATTCCTCGTCATCAATGTCGGTGGTTACTTTAATACCCTTGATGGATATTTCAGCAGGACGTTCAGGTTCCTGATAGGCATCAAGCTTCTTTTTAGTTGAGTACACTCTTGCTTTTATGTTGTCATCGATGCTAGGACTGAAGCTTACGCCTTTGATGAAAGTCTTCATGTTTTTATGATCAATAACAACTACGTTGTCGAGAAGATAGAAGCAGTAGTCCGGACAGGTGTTGACTCCGGTGGCAACTTCAGGAAGCTTTTCAATGGAGGCGATAAGGTCATATCCGAATACACCGGCAATTAAAAAGTCACTGGTTTCTTCAAGAACAGGTGAAAGCTTCAGGATTTTTCTGAGAGTATCCAGCACTGTTGTTGCCTTTAAACGTGAGTCCTCATCCTGACAGGTGTCGATTTCAGGATAGAGCAGAGTGAGTTCCTTGATTTTGCCTACAGCATCAGTAAGCTTTTCAATTCTTACATTGTTTTCAATGAGAGGCAGGAGCTGTTCAGCTGCATATTCGCCGTTTTCGTTAAGAACCCTGATGGTAACCTCATGTCCCATGCAGCTGATTCTTAATGCTGAACTGACGCCTAAGAGAGATTGAGTACCTGCTTTGGTATGAATTTCCTGAGATTCCAGAAGAATATTGTTTTTGGTTCCCTGGGTCAGTTCATAAAACAGGGCAAGCGGGTCTTTGATATATCCGCTTTCAGCTTTAACTATAGTTGGTGTCATAAATAGTATGTCCTTCTTATGTTGCCTGCCTTGATTAACTTGATGGTAAGCATGTATTAAAATAAAAACTTTTTAATTCTTTCAGTGCTTTTCGCAACCTATAAAATAAAAGCCCGCACTTATGCGGGCCTTTCTGTTCTGTCTGAGTTTTTCTAAACATGAGCAAATACACCCGCCTGATTATCGGATGCGCCACCATGAATAGAAATTTGAAGATACAGACATGAACATTATTAAATCTTTCCTTAAACTTAAAGGTATTTCCAGATAACTGATATAAACTATCTATCACTTTATCTATCGTTGTCGTAATTCTACTTTTGTTATACGAAATCGGCAAGGTTTTTTCAATTTTTTTTGATTATTATCATGTTTTTGGTTTTGATTGCTTAAATATTGGCTAAAGTCGCCATGGTAAACGGCAAATTTCATGAGGAGAAAATATTTTAAAACTTTTAAAGTGATGCATACAACAAGAAGTAATTTGTATTACCTATGAACACCGGTATACTATATTGACAGCACTTATACCGGCATCTGAAGACTGTCATACCATTTGTTTTTGTGGGACTGAATATACTGTTTACCGTTTTCTCTATAAAGATTCGGCAAAAATCAGACGAGCTTGCCAGTTGCTTCGGAGAACTGTCTTATTTCCTCTGCTGATTTAAAAAACTTTCTGATTATTATTTCAGCTTCTCTACACTGACAGAGCATACTTTCTGGTAGAAGCATATACCATAGACATGAACTGATTTTATTGTTTTGTTTTCTATAAAACGGCCGCCGGCTGCTATTTTCAGCTCCAGGACAGCTATATCTGTTTTATCTTTTGAGAGCAGTATCATATCGGCATAGCCGTTTCCTGACTCCATATTTGACTGATGGTTCTCTATAAGGGAACCACCGTTTATCAGAAGTCCGTTCATGAATCCCTGATAGTAGTTCTCCTTTGGCGCTCTGGTGGAAAAATCCCTTATGGACACATATTTAGCAAGAAGACCACTGAGACTATTTTCAACTAATTCTGCATCCCCCGTGAACAATCCTTTTATCAGCTCATCGGTGCGGTTTTTCATGACGATATTATTCTTATAGAAATTAAGAATCTTTGATTTAAAGCATTCTTTAATCTCTTCATTTGGAATATACAGTCTG
>OMYE01000230.1:0-1697 GCA_900315145.1 uncultured Pseudomonadota bacterium
GATGCAAATGCTGTTAATTCGGAATTGTTTAAGTATGCTGATCAGGCTTTTGAAAGACATGTAGATGCTAAAAAATACAGTGATATTGTTGATGATTTCAAAGCATTGTTCTTTTTAAAATCCTTTAGTTTGCCTAAATCATATTTCAAGATCGTGGCACGTTCATTAAAAGAATTGAAATACGATAAAGATAAGTTATGTGATTACTTTGAATCATGTACATCAAACGGTATAGTTCGGGTAAAGGCTATCGTTGATAATCTGAAAACTGGTGGTTATCTTGAACCAAGGATTATGAATTCGTATGTATATCTTCTTGAAACTTTGTTTAAATCTCAGGTCATAATTTCAAAGTATAAAGAGGCTTTTCTGATATTGTGTAGGGCTTTGCAGAATGAAAGGGTGGCACAGCCGGATGTTCACAATTATGTAGAAGTTAAATATGCAATTCTGTCCGAGGATTTTGCCAGTGATGATTTATCATTTACAGGCAGTATAACAAAAGATAACTGCTGTTTGGTGCCGAATGTCTGTAATCTTATAGGTTTTAAAGATGGGTATTCAGCTTTTGTTACCCATATGCATGATAAGGACAAACTGATTAGTCATACAATTGATTTTTTCTTCAGAAATCTACTTGGTTGTTCAGGTTTTAAATCAGTTGCGCAATACAAACAGACTAATGCTGCGTACTATTATGCCCGCAAAACTGTCACCCCTGATGCCTACGGTCAGCAGATTATACGTATTTCTCAAATCCTTGCAGATATAATAACTTCAGATAATCCTGAGTTACTTATAAGGATTTTAGGTAATGAGCTGATAAGGTTGATTGCAATAGCTTTAGGCTTACCTACAGGTAAATTCCTGATATTTGAGCACCTTAATCATACAAATATGAAAAACTGTCGTAATTATTTGAGATTTGTGCCTAAAGAAATGGTAAGCAGTATAAGCTGAGTTTGGGACTTAATCGGTGGCTGATGGCTGGTAAATAATTAAAAAGAGGTACCAGTTCATTTAGTCATGATTGTTTTACCGGCATATGCATAAAAGATTTTGTCAATCATCCTATTAGATATAATTGGATTAAAATTCAGGTGCTTAATTCTAGACGAAACTAAAATTTTTCGTGCCCGCTCATAGTGCGGCTGTTTAAGGATAAGTATTAGTAGAGACATGGAATTTCCAGAGATCGGGAAATTATATTCCCGAATATCTGGATAATTTATTTGTTTTCTGTTAGCTTCCTTCAGTAGCATCAGTTGTTTTATTTTCTAATTTTTTATTTCTGTGCCTTCTTCTGATTCTGCTTCTTCTGTCGTCTTTGCGGTTGAATTATTTCTGTTATCGTATTTCTCCTTGGCACTGTTGGCTCTTTCCAGATCATTTCCGCTTAAAGGCCAGCCGCCAAGCTCTTTGAATCTGTTGACAAAATAGCAGAAAAGTTCCGCTTCTCTGTCAGTGTCATACTCCGCGCCATGGGCATTCTGGGCATTGAATTCAATACCGGCAGTTTCACAGGCAACAGACAGAACAGAATGACCAAGGAATAAAAAAGCAAGTGAAGCTGTGTCGATTACGGTAAAAGGGTGGAACGGATTTCTTTTGAATTTGATTCTCTCAACTGCTGACATGATAAAAGAATGATCAAAGTTGGCATTATGTCCTACCAGCACTGCTCTTTTACATCCGGC
>OMYE01000230.1:1735-3673 GCA_900315145.1 uncultured Pseudomonadota bacterium
GCTCCCGGAAAAGGTGCGATGGTGCAGTGATACATGGTATCTTTTTCTACCATTCCCTGTTCATTTAATTTTACTGTACAGAAGGCGGCCTCCAGCAGGGCGGAGGTTTTAGGATCAAATCCGGCTGTTTCCACATCCACAATGACAGGGTAGTAGCCTCTGAATCGGTTTGCCAGGGTGGTGATCTGCTGTTCTTCAGCAGTTTTTACAGATTCTGTCATTTTTTTGATCCTTTAATTATTTTTTATAATAAAGATTAAATATTAAATTGTTAATAATTCTTAAAAACGGCTATGCCATGATTATTCAGGGATTCTTCCTGTATTCTTTTAGGAAAATTCCATGATTATTCCAGTATTATTTTAGGATTATTCCATGCCATAAAGCAGGTTCATATATTACAACAGTTAACGTTTTTAATAAACAGGTATGTTTTGCGAAATACTCCCTGTTTTAAAGAATAAAAGATTAACATTATTCTTCCTGGAAACTATAATCCCGACGCGGTTTTTTTATTTTATCTGCCCGGTTGTTTGATTATGTGTTATTTTTGTCTTTGTTTGGTCATTTCAGACATCGATGTTTACGTCACTGGAGAGTATAAGGATGATTAGGAGGACCGGATTCTTCGGCATGCTCGGCGCATTTCTGCTGTTTTCAGTTAATGCGATGGCATATCCCGACGGTTTCAGAGAATTTTTTGATACAGGTGACCCAAGCATGAAGGTTCTCGTGAATAATAACCGCGGAGTAGCAGTGCTTATCCTTGAGTCTGTCGAACAGGATATTTTTGATGATGAAAGTATTGCGGAAATGAAGAGTACAATCAGTTGTGACAAATATGATTTAAGCAAGGATCGTAAAACAGTTACCGGTACCGGATGCCGTTCAGGCAATACCAGATCCAAAGGTGATGTTTATGCCACCATCATAAATCGTACTTTTCGGGCAGTTGTTTATACCGACAAGGTCAGTAAGGCTGATGCTATAGCAATAGCAAACGGAAAGTAATAAGCATCTGCAGGTGAATAATAAATTTGAATTGAATAATATATGGTCATGCTTATGGACGATAAGTAATAAGGTCATATGTTTTCAGGCGGATTGCATGATTAGACAGGCAGTTTAAGCAGATCCCTGATGAGGACTGACTGTAAAGGAATTTTTTTGAGGAGTCTAGTAATGTTAAATGTTTCTAAAATTTTAGGTGTAGCTTCAGTAATGGCATTGTTTGTTTCCATGGAGGCTATGGCTTTACCCGGCGGTTATATGGAAATACCTACCGGTCAGACTGATTTTAGAATATATAGTAATAAAGCCGGCGGTTCAGTAATTATTGTAAAGGCACCAGCAAAGAGTGATACTCTTGATGAGGCTTCCGTAAATGATTTAAAGAATCAGGTACACTGTGACAGTTATGATGTTAGCAGTGATCGTAAATCTCTGTTAGGCAGCGGATGTGTAGATCCGACTACTAAGGAAAGAGCATCTATTGATGTGAGACTTGCCAATGGTAAGGTAAACGTTGTTATTTATAACGAAAAAGCCAACGTTAGTGATGTTCATGCCATTATTGCTGAATCCGGCAAATAAAAGCCAAAGGATATGACTTCCGGTACAGTTCCGGATATTATCCGGTCTCCGGTGCTATCTGGCTGATATAAAGCTTTTTGTTTTATGAACCTGCTGATTTGTCTGTTTGGGTTCGATCCGGACAAATCAGCAGTTTTTGAAGGAAAGGTAAGGCGGATTTTTCTTTTCGTATACCTGTTTCGGGTACCTGAACTTCCGCTTATCCGCCTAATTGATGATTCTTTCTACTTCAGTTTCTTTCCAACGACAGAACATTCTTTTGCATAGAAACATATGCCGTAGATGTAGACTTCCCTGATGTCGTTTCTTTTAATATAGGCATCAGCATACTTCTTATTGATTATC
>OMYE01000062.1 GCA_900315145.1 uncultured Pseudomonadota bacterium
TCCTTATCACCGCTCCATATTTCACCTACCATGTATCCGAGCGGATGTACGGTTTTACCTTCGTAGTTAACGTAGGTCACATCAGCAGCAGCTGATTCAACAGCTTCACGGATAGCCTTCCAGTTCTCTACACCTACCTGATATGCCTGATCGAGACGCCAGCCGTCAATCTGGTAATTCTTGATGTAGTAGGTGGCAACATCCTTATAGAATTTCACAGTACTGGAGACATTGTAGTTGGCACAGAGAGTCCCGTCGCCTGCATTGTAGGTTTTGCCGATACCCTGACAGGTTACGGTGGTGTATAAAAGACTGCCGTCGTCGGCTCTGGTTCTTACGGTATCCTTGAAGTGACCGAAGACACCGTCGAGGAATACGTAAATACCGCGGCTGTGAGCTTCATCAATCAGGGTATGCAGGGTCTTTGAATCACCGAAATGAGGATCAACAGTAAAATAATCCTCTCCGAAATAACCTGTAGCATCAAGAGGTTTTACTACAGTACCAAGTTCAGCACTCTGGAATACCGGAGTCAGCCAGATGGCATTGAAGCCGGCACTCTTAATGTAGTCAAGCTGATCGATTACCCCCTGAATATCCCCCTTGTGATCACTGGTACCGTAACCTACATTTGCCGCAGACATCAGGAGTTGCTGAATTAGGATTATTACAATAAAGCTTGTTATTGTATGTAGAAGGAGTCAGTGCTTCGATTTCCACGTTAATTTCTTCATCCTTAGGGTTATCTCCGCCACCGCTGCTGCTGCCACCACCGCCACCGCATGCGGTAAGAAAAGCCAAAGATGCAGAAATAACTGCAGCAGATAAGAATTTTAATGAGTAATCCATAATTGTCTTCCTACAATTTGTTAATGCTGAAAATTACTAAAAACTCCTGGTACCATCCAAGTTACTGACAGAAAAAAAACAGCCTGCAGAAGTTTCCGAAAACAGTATCATTTTTAATAAGATTTCACTCTGAAAGAACCTCAATAAAAGGCTGACGGAACAATTTTATATTCAGTATCCGCATCAATCAAAATCTTTGTCCCAAAACATGTCCCATATCTGCAAATTAACAGATATTATTCCTTTTATACTTTTTCACCGTATTCACCGCTCTGTAACGGATTTTCAGCTGAAATCCACAGCAATCGGCAGAAGACAGCAGAAAGGAGAAGAAAGATAAAACGTCGGAAGCTACCGGTTATTCACATACGGAAATTCTGAAACAGGCTTAATCCAGAGTAACAATACAGAGTTTAGCCAATCATGTAAAAATTAGCAATGCACAGATAGGAAAATTTATAAATTTTTATTAAAAGGCCACTAAGAATTTTCCAGAACACCTAAAACATACAAAGCATAATACATAGTCTGAAGGCATAGTTCCGCTTATTTTTGCCTCTTTTCACATATGTATAAAAACCGGAAAAAGCTGTAATCCCGCCCTCTGAATTACAATATAAAGCCTGCTGCTTTTATATTATTTTCAGAGATACGGAAGCCTAAAAAGTTAAATCAGCAGTTCTTCGGAAAAGATACCTGATTATTTTTTTTCATAAATATAAAAAAGCCTTGAAAAATTTAAGCTTGACCGTTAAAGTTTAGGTCAAAGTAGGATAAAATAACAGAGTAGAGTACAGACAAACTGTTACAGATAAATAACTACAGATAAACTGTACTGTAAAAAATAGATATAATTAACAGCACAAAGTAAAAACACGGACCACAAAGGGGAAAGAGACCGGCTTGCTTAAATCACAACTGAATCCGCCAGTCCCAAGCAGATTATTTTCTACCGGATCTTACCGGAATTTCAGCTTCAGGCCGATTTCCGCATCGCTCCTATCTCTTTACTCCGTAATCGCTCAATAAATTATCTGATAAGTAAAGACAGAGCCGTATGTCATCTCCAAGGAAAACACCTGAACGGAATTTTTTGGAGAGGTCAAAACAGTTCTGCAGTCTGACAGGAACTTTTAAGTAGTTTAATGAGTTGTTTATAACGTGTTTCTACCATGCACTGATAAAACAGGCCTTCCCAGTCACCGATAAAACCGAGGATTTATCCGCGTTATGGAACAGTTAAACAATATAATGCTGATCGTTGGGATTCTGCTATGCTGCAGTATTTTTGCCAGCAGATTATCCTCCATAATGGGGCTGCCGGTTCTGCTGCTGTTCCTTGTTTTAGGTATGATCTGCGGTGAACACGGCTTTATACTGCACATATCGTTTAACGACTACTCCATGGCCTACTATGTGGCCAACCTCGCTCTTGCGGTAATTATTTTTGACGGTGGATGCCAGACCAGCTTCTTTACCTTTAAGACATGTTCCAAACCTGCAGTAATACTGTCGACCCTTGGAGTTTTCATCACTACCATTATTGTCGGCTGCGCCGCCTATTATCTTTTTAAACTTCCTTTCTTTGAATCCATGCTGGTGGGCTGCATTATCGGCTCCACCGACGCCGGTGCGGTATTCTCCCTTTTAGGTGATAACGGTGTAAGTCTGAAAAACAAGGTTCAGGGACCGCTGGAAATAGAATCAGCCACCAACGACCCTATGGCTATATTCCTGACTATTACCGTTATGGATATTATTAAAAGCTCCGTCGGAACCGATGATGCCGGAGGCGGCTTTCCTTTTGCCAACGCTCTGATTTTTTTCATAAAACAGTTTTCCTTCGGTATTGTCGCCGGCATAATTTTCGGATATCTCGGAAGAACTCTGCTGAACGTCATAAGTATTCCTAACGGTCTCTACTCCCTGCTGGTTCTCGGTGTAGCTCTGACCGGCTTTGCCGTGACCTCCGTTGTAGACGGCTCAGGATTTCTGGCCATATTCATTATCGGCATGATTATCGGCAACACCAATATCCGGCAGCTTAACTATATAAGACCGGTACAGGACGGCTACACCTGGCTCAGTCAGATATGTCTCTTCCTGATGCTGGGACTGCTGGTTAATCCGCCGGATCTGGTTCAGCACAGTGTTAACGGACTCATCATTGCCGCTATCATGGCTTTTGTAGCCCGCCCTATTGCCGTATTCCTCTGCTTAAAGCCTTTATTCAAATTCACCACAAGTGAGCTTCTGTTCATGTCCTGGGTCGGTCTCAGAGGTTCCGTACCGATTGTACTTGCCATATACCCTATAATGAACGATATTCCGCACGGGGATATTTTCTTCAATATCGCCTTCGTGGTGGTTATATTCTCTCTGCTGGTACAGGGGGCTACGATTCTTCCTGTGGCGAAATTCTTCGATGTATATGCGCCGAGCTCAACCACTCCTGTAAGCAAGGGACAGATGGGTATTGCCATTGATGACGATTACGAAATATTCAATTATGAAATCAAACACAAGGCGTTTCATAACGTACTGCTCAGCGATATCAAATTCCCGAACCGGACCATGATAGCCTCCATTTTTCGTACCGGTCAGGTAATCCATCCGGTAAGCAAACTGCGCCTAAAAAAAGGCGATATCATATCTATTATCGGGCACTCCGACGACGAGCTTCTGCTTAACGCCATATTCAACGGGGAAACCCCGATTAGAAAAAACCACTACCAGTACTTCGGCGATATTCTGCTGTCCGGGGAGCTGAATATGACTGAAGTAGCTGAAAAATACGGTCTTATCATTACTTCAAGAGAAAGTGAACTCACCCTGGCAGACTTTATGTCCTACCATCTCGGAGGCATACCAACCGTCGGAGAAAGACTCACCATAATCGACTGCCGTTTCACTGTCTGTGAGGTTTTCGGAGCACAGATTGTCAAGGTAGGCTATGAAAAGCTTGATGATATTATTTAAAAACCACTTAAGCCGGCTGTCGGGATGATATATTGTTCCTCTATCAAAACAAAAAAACAATGCTATAACTATGTGATGCATATCACGGTCAAAATTAATGTATATCAAAAATGAATTGACTACAATCCTGGGATACTAAATAATTCGCCATGGTTTTCCTCAGTAGATTCACAGGCTGTATAGTATTTTTGTCCGCCTGTTAGCGCTCTATATATACATATATAAGACACAGTCTGCCGGAGAAACCTAGAAAACTCTGCAAGTTCGCTTTTTACATGAATTACTCTTATTAGCTTTTCTGATAAGGTTTTATCTGCAAAAGACGTCACTTCTAAGTTTTTTATAAAACAGGAATTTTTTACAAGGATAAAAAAATGAAAAAATTTATTGCTGCATTCTCATTATTACTTTCTACCTACGCTTTTGCAGGTCTTCCAGCTGGTTATGAAGAACAGGCTGTTTCTGAAAACCAGAAGAGCTTCGTTAACGCTTCTACCGGTGCTGTTATCAGCCTCCTGGTTAACGATGCCGGCGAAGAAGTTTCTGCTAAGGACGCTCTCGTTGAATCAGCCAAGGAATTAAAGTGCACCGGTACTGTTGAAGGTGATGCTAACATCGCTACTGTAGACGGCTGCCCATCAGACAGCGGTAACTTAGAAGTTACAGTTTTATCTTCTGAAGGCAAGATCCTTGTTATCTATGCTAACGACAAGGTAACTGACGAAGAAGGTTCTGCTTTTGTTAACTGGCTCCTTAACGAATAATAATTCGTTGCTGCAACCAGCACATAATGGATAATAACTCGGGTTTTCCCGATATCCATAGATACTTTACGATGCCGAAAATTTTCTTATTTTCGGCTTCATTTTTTTGAGTACCGCTCATCCTCACTGAAGCGAATGATCACATTCATAAGGCGGTCAGAAAAGGATCTCTCCCAAAATTTCCCCTCATATTCCCCGCAACACATTACTTTAATGGATAATAACGGCGGTATCCCGACAGACCTTACATTTGTTCACGCCAAAAACCATATAAAGGTAACATAAACCGAAAAAAAATACCGGAAAAACAAGATGTAAAACACTTATTCCGCACATGAAAATCCTAAAAAATACCGGATGCTTTAAAATGTTAAAGCCGAAAGGAATCAACGCAACAGAAATAATGGTATTTTCTGTCACCTGCCGGTACTGCGCAGTAAATATAATTACCCCCCCCGGCCAGCATCAAACAAACGCACACGGCACGGGAAACAGCGGAAAGTTACATTAAAATTGAATGTAGTACCAGCTTAATGTCAAAAAACAGGATATCTGCCCAAAGCACCTGAAAAGGCATTAAGGAATCCTTTCAGGCAGACTGATCATTTAAATAAGAAAATAAAAACAAAATAAACAAAAATAATTTAGAAAAACATTTCGACAGATAAATAAAATTAAATAACAGAATAATTCAAACAAGAGTACGATTATGAAAACTTATTTAAGTCATGGACGCATAAACACTGCCATCTTATTCTTTATCATTCTGGCGGCAATAGTCAGTGCTGCTATCGGTACTTACGTTTATCATAAAAACAAAAAAGATAACCAACTGTCCACCGAGGAACTTCCTGAGGATATTGATCCGTCATCACCGTTCTCCATTGCCAGCGCTCTATACAGCTGTATCCTTTATGACAATTTTGAACAGATTGATCATCTGATTCCCCTGCTCAAGGAGGCGGAACGGATAAACAGCGCATCCGGCTCCGGGGAGAGTGATGAAAGTGACCAGGACTACTCTGAATATGATGACGGCTCAGACCGTGAAGAATTCTCCATGGAAAGGATCGATAACCGAAACACACTGGATATCAGTAAATATCTTTCCAATGCCGCAAACGACAATATCAAAAGCAAAATCATTCAGCTTACCGATGCATTAAATAATGATATGGTTGAACCGGAAGCCTATAAGACCTATCTCACCTCTCTCGGCTATATTTTTGAGGTGTACCAGCCGAAGACCGAGGAAGAGACAGCACTGCGCGATTCAGTCAATGCCTATGTGGTCTTTAAAAACAATCCGGACTATACCATTCAGGATATCCGGGCCATATTCGGACCGTACGATGCATTAAAGGTATGTATCTACCTCATTGGCTCAAAGGATTACAGCCGCATATCCCCATATGAGCTGCGTTCATTTATCATTCACGAAACTAAAGCTCTCATTAAACAGATTCCGGCAAGTATTCCAGGTAATATGTACAGCATGTCCAGCTCAGACTTTGTGGATTTCAATGCTAACACCTACAGTGATCTCGTAAAGCTGAAGGAGAACATTGCTTTATACGTCGGCAATATTCCGTTTATTGCCGATGAATCACCTGATGAAAACATGCAGGCCATTGACCAGTTCCGAGACTTCTACACAGCCTCATTAAACAGGGCCACCGGCTTCTCTAACGCCGCCATCAACTACTATCAGTGCATTGCCAATTCCAGCGAACCTTTTACAGTTACCGGCATTCTCTATCCGGAAAAATACCCTGATGTATCAACTGTCGGCAAACTGCAGCTGCATGCCTATAAAATGAAACTCACCAAAGAGATTTCCCAGTGCAGCGGCATAACCAACATCTTCATTCTTGCTCCTGATCTGAAAAGCTACAGTGAACTCCTGTCACGCGGAGCCAAAAAAATGAGCGACGAGGATCGCAACAACTACCACCGCGATATCTCCCTGCTCGAAAAACTCAACAGCAAACAGAACGAGCCTTTAACCATCACCCTGCTAGGCTCAGATATCGCCGCCGTGGAAAACCATCTGGAACAGAATCCGGAACCCGGAAAATTCATCGGTACCAGAGAACAGGGACATCTGTACAACATCAACCTTCCTTCATTCAGGCTTTTAAAGACTCTGGAATTAAGTCCGGAAACCAAACAGATTTTCGGGGCGTCCAAGATGCTGACTACCAAGCGCACCCAGTCCCAGAACAAGCTTAAAGTCATCACCAGCTTTAAGAAGATAGAGGACGAAATGAAGGAACTGAACTTTCAGATGCTGAAATATGAACCTAAGAAGTTTATGGCACTGGCTCTCAAAAAAACCTCTGTTCCGGACAAAAAGCATCATAATGACAGTGTTACTGAAAACGTAACCGAATCTAGTACGGACAATGATCTGATTCTGGCAAACAATACTCCTGATTCCGGAAAATCAGACGAAGTGGTTATTTCTGAAAATATCTCCACCCAGAAAACCGACACAGACTCAGGTACAGGTGCAGAAGTGAGCACCGATACTGTAACAGGTAATGACAGTAGCAAAGTGCAGCCTTCTGAAAACAATAACGGGGAGGCGTCAGGCATTTCTGCTTCCTCTGAAACCCCAAATACCGCCGAAAACCAGAATACCGGTACGGAAAGTCAGGTTACTCCTGAAACCATAAAAAACACAGAATCCGGCACCTCCGGCGGGGAAGAGGCATCCCGGCCTGAAGACAGCGGAACGGATAATCCTCCTAAGAAAGAAACCGGCACCGGAACAGACAAGGAAGACGGCAGTAAGGATGATACCGGTGTGATTGCAACCGGCACAACTGAAGGAAAAGAAGGCCAGGAGGAAACGGTTTTTCCTGGCTCAGCCGAGGATTTATCCAATAACAGCCAGATTGCCGTCATGCCGGGTTCCGCCGAGGAGACATCCAGTAACGAGTCTCTTAAAACAGCGGTACAGGAACAGGATCAGCAGATTCCCCTCGAAGAGCTTCATGACACTGATATCGCCAATCTGAAACTTCTTATTGAAGAAAAGAATACAGATGCCATGTTTGAACTCGCTACCAGATATATGAAAGGACATAAGGGCGTCAAGAAAAACCATGCCAAGGCCATGGAGCTTCTTAAACTTGCCTGTGAAAACAACAATGCCAATGCCAATGCCATGAATCTTCTCGGCAACATCATCCTTTCCAATAACAAAAGCTCCAAAGAGGATCAGAAGAAAGGAGCGGAATATATCATCAGTTCAGCTGAAGCAGGCCTCCCGGACTCCATGTATATGGCAGGTCTTATCCTCTATAACGGTGATTACGGTGTCACCCAGAATTATCACAAGGCCTTTGAGTACTTCAATATGGCCTCGGAACAGGATAATACCGGCGCCACCTATATGCTCGCCAAAATCTACATGACCGGCAACGGAACCAAACCGAATAAACAGAAAGCCTTCAATCTGCTGCAGACCGCCTCCCGTACGAACGGTGATGCCGCCTATGACCTGGCGGTAATTCTTGAGGGAGGAGTTATCGAGGGCATCAAGGATGAGCAGGCCGCCGTGGAAAACTATGTAAAGGCAGCCAGAATGGGAAATAAAAACGCCTACAAAAAGGCCGGTCTCGCTCTCATAAATCTGCGAACAGGTACTAAAGAGGCCCTTAAATATCTGCAGACACTCCGTGATCTCAATGATCAGGAGGTTGATACCGCCCTGCTCAATTACTACGTAAAAATAAACAACAGCAAGGAAATTGCCAAGCTTATCCGGGTTGCTCCTCCGGATATCCAGGAAAAATATCCTGTAGAAATGGGTATTCTCTATGAAACCGGAAACGGCGTAGAACAGAGCTATGAGCAGGCGGAAAAATACTACCGCATCGGTGTATCAAGACAGATTCCCAATGCTTTCTGCTACTTAGGTGATTTATTCTTTTACGCCAGAGGAAGAGATCGTGACCTCAGGGCCGCGGTCGGGCAGTACACCAGAGGCAGTGATCTCGGTTCTGAAATCTGCTCGGAAAAGCTCGCCGTAATCAAGGTTACCGAGCTCCAGTACCGCAACTATGATGAAGCGTATATCATAATTAACAGTATTCCTCAGGAAAAGAGAACCAATATAAGCAAATCCATACTTGCAGCCATGTATCTCTACGGCAAGGGGGTTCCTAAGGATCAGGATGCCGCACTGAAAATATTAAAGACTATGAACACCAGAGGTGCAAACCGCATCAGTTCTCTTTACGAAATCAAACAGCAGAACGGCGTAATCTGTACCAATCCGGTAATATCCGGCTCCGTCGGCTCCAAAAACAAAAACTCCATTCAGCTTGCTGTCGGTGTTCTCGGTGATCTTTTCTTTATAAAGGATTATATGGATAACAGCGGAGATCTTTCGTACAATGAACTGCTCTCCAAGGCTAAAAAAATATGCCGAACCCCGATCCAGTCCATAATGTACGATATGAAAGGAAACACCAGCCGTCCGGCAGCTGCCAACCCGACAGATCCGGCAGCCCAGTACCAGCTGGCGGTAAGCCTCCTTAAGGAAGGCAAACAGGAGGAATCCTTCAACTGGATGAAAAAAGCGGCTGACGCACAGTATACCAAGGCCTGCAATAATCTCGGCATCTACTATCTGCTGGGTATAGGCACCGCAAAAAGCAGTGAAACCGGCTATGAATATCTGATGAAAGCCGTAAGCCGCGGTGATGCCAGAGCAAACTTTAATGCTGCTGCCCTGAAACTCCACGGTATCGGCACCGGCAGTGACCGTAACAAGGCGATTGACCTGCTCACCACGGCAAGCAGGCTTGGGAATACCAATGCCTCCATGCAGCTAAGTTATGATTACATCAACGGCAACTCCTCCCATAATGTTGACGAGGCCTTTACGGCTCTTCTGGATATTATGCTGGATAAAAAATAACCCCCACCTTAAGACGGACGGATGAGGTTACCCTGCACACGATGTTAACGGTTTTCTCTGCAACGTACATGTTTGCCTGAAGAAAAAAAACTGTTTCCTGACATCATGCTGAACCTCATCCTTTTTTATCCGCCGGAGAGCCTTTATCACCGCTCTGCTTCTTTGTATTTATCTTATATGTTAAAATTAACCTGTTATATGCAGAAGACTGCACCCGGAAAGTTTTTATCCTCAGTGTTAAAGGCCTCTACCTGCAGCATCAGGACAAAAGGAATCCTTTTATGAACATATCGGTAGCCATCATTCCAGTAACCAACGGAGAACAGTTAGGAGACTGTATTCATTCAATAGTAAATCAAAGAGTAATCAAGGCTGATGAAATTAGAATTTATGATTCCTATAATCAGGCAGACGTAACAGCTATCGCAGATTCGTATAAAACGAAGATAATTCCCTATACTCAGGAAAACGAATCATCTAAAAACACCCATATGGACCTGATACGTAAGATTGTCGATGACAGTAACGATGATGATATTCTGATACTGATATCCGATGACTCCAGAATTGACCCCAGTGCTATCAGTGAACTGTTCAGATATTTTTTAAAATACAACGATCTAGCCATGATCTACGGCCGGCAGATTGCCGATCAGGACTGTAATCACCTGACCCGCTATGTTCATAACGTCTTCTACCCTATTACCCAGCGCAACTACCCCGTATGGCACCTGATGCGTATACTGAGTACCTTTAAGCTGGTAGCCTATCGCGTAAAATTTCTGAAACAGCCTAACATCATGCCCGAACCGGAAACAGATGTCGGTGATTTCGGTTTTCTATATATAGGTGGCAGGCTTGCGGAAAAGGGATACCGTACCATGTACAACCCTCTCGCCATCAGTCATGTTCACAGAAAGCTTAACGCCAAGTACGTTTATGCGTACTGTCGCGGGCTCTACCGTTTTCTGAAAATGAATGACTGGCTCACAGACAAATGGTGGCTGCGCCAGAGTGATCTGGAAACATTCTTCTATAATTTCAAGGAATATATCAAAAACTACAGTTCCATTCCCTTTGTGTCCTTCTACGCCACCATCTGCTTTATAGCCGCTAAAATCGGAGAAATGCTGGCAGAAATAGATTATCAGCGTTCCTTAAAGCGTAAGGCCATTGACGGTAAGGCCCTCATCGCCACTACATTATTCGATAAGGATGAAAAACTGTATAAATAAACGTTAAACCTGTTACGGACGCAGGGGCATCATCAGTCAAATAACACCTGCACCATACTCAGATTTTTTTGTGTCAAGAATTTATCCTATAAATAATCAAATAAAAAAAAGAGACCATTTGCGTAAAATGATCTCTTTTCGTTTAAACCCGTCTCCGGTAAATCAAATAATGCTTAGGGGATTATTCAATATACTTGAAGTCGATTTCCTTAATTTTTTCCTTCCATTCAGCCGGTCCGGTGAGATGGATGTTGTTACCCTGAGAGTCAACGGCAACGGTTACAGGCATATCAACAACTTCAAATTCATGGATTGCCTCCATACCGAGTTCAGGGAAGGCAACAACTCTGGCCTTCTTGATAGCCTTGGATACCAGATATGCGGCACCGCCGACAGCCATCAGGTATACGGCACCGTGCTTCTTGATTGATTCAGTAGCCTGAGCACCGCGTTCTGACTTACCAATCATACCGATTAAGCCGGTTTCTGAAAGCATTGTTTCTACGAACTTATCCATACGGGTTGAAGTGGTTGGGCCTGCAGGTCCGATAACTTCGTCACGAACAGCCGGAACAGGTCCTACGTAGTAGATAAACTTACCCTTGAAGTCTACACCTTCTGGTAAAGGCTTGCCTTCAGCAATAAGATCGCAGATTCTCTTATGAGCGGCATCACGACCGGTCAGGATGGTACCGCTGATTAACAGGGTTTCACCAGTCTTCCATGTAGCAATCTCTTCCTTGGTAATGTTGTTGAGGTTTACTCTTCTTGCACCGTCAGAGCTGCCTAATTCGATATCCGGCCATTCATCAAGTGAAGGTGGTTCAAGATTAACCGGACCGGTTCCGTCAAGAACGAAATGAAGGTGACGTGAAGCGGCACAGTTAGGAATAATGGCAACCGGCTTGGCTACTGCATGGGTTGGATAGGTCTTAACCTTAACATCGAGAACAGTGGTAAGACCGCCGAGGCCCTGAGCACCGATACCGAGCTTATTGATGCTGTCATAAAGATCCAGACGGAGCTTTTCTTCTGAAGTTTCAGCACCCTTGGCAATGAGTTCATCGATATCGATTGGATCCATCAGTGCTTCCTTGGCCAGAATGGCAGCCTTTTCCATGGTACCGCCTACGCCTACACCGAGGATTCCAGGAGGACACCAGCCGGCTCCCATGTGAGGAAGCTGTTCAAGAACCCAGTTTTCAATAGAATCTGAAGGGTTGAGCATAATCAACTTGGACTTGTTTTCAGACCCGCCGCCCTTGGAGGCAATCAGAATCTCCACCTTGTCACCTGGAATGGTGGAAATATGAGTTACTGCCGGAGTATTATCCTTGGTGTTGACACGGGCTCCGATAGGATCCTTAAGCACACTCTTGCGTAACGGATTGTCGGCGCAGCAATATGCTCTTCTGGTACCTTCATTAACCATTTCCTCAATAGTCATATCACCGTCAAAGGTTACCTGCATACCTACACGTACGAAACAGGTAACAATACCGGTATCCTGACAAAGAGGACGATGACCGATGGCACAC
>OMYE01000100.1 GCA_900315145.1 uncultured Pseudomonadota bacterium
AAGCTGTGACGGTCAGATAACCCTCTCGGCAAACGATCACTGTGAAATTCACATTAAGAAGCATTCATCACCTATCAAGATCTGTCATCCGTACAGCTATGACTACTTCAAGGTTTTACGTTCAAAACTGAGCTTCGGAAGCAAGCTGGTTGACTGATGTGTGGAAACACCGGTAATACCCTGCCGGAATTTTCCCCGTTAAGATCGTCTGCTGAATTATTCCGTTCCTGAAGGGCTCCATACTTTTTTTGTAATCTGTAGAAGAGTCCTTTTCTTTATACTCCGAGACATCTGATACCTCTTCTCAGACAACAGATATTTTGGCAGGTTTTATTTTTTCTTAATTTTTTCTTTATTTTTTCTTTATTTTCCTTGTTTTTCCTTTGTTACTTCTTTATTTCTCATTCCTGAATAAACTTCTCACCAGCAGTAATCATTAACATAATAAGGTTTTGCCTGTTCAGTTCGGTTAGCTGTATTTTCACGGTTCATACACACTATCCTGGCGGTATTTTTCACCTTAACATATAATTTTATTGTTTATTCAATATAAAAACCAAATTAAAAATATCCATAATTATGAATAAGTAGTAGAATAGCAACATGAATTACTGTTGCAGAGCGATAAATCAGTCGCTTCAGCAGATAGCAATAATAAACATCTGAGATAACATCATGCTGGAATCACTTACTATTGAAAATTATGCCGTTGTAAAAAAAGCCACCCTCAACCTGCACAAAGGGATGAGCGCCATAACAGGTGAAACCGGTGCCGGTAAATCAATATCAGTGGATGCATTAGAACTGATTATGGGAGGAAGAGCAGATTCCCGTTCAGTACGCAACGGTGCTGAAAACACCAGTATCTGTGCAACCTTTGACCTGTCAGACTCACCTATTGCTCTGGCTTTACTAAAGGAATACGACCTTCTCTCAGATGACAATGAATTGTGCATTATCAGGCGTACAATAACCAAAGACGGCAGATCCCGCGCATTCGTAAATGACAGAAACGTTAATACCAACACCTTAAAAAGTCTGACATCAAGACTTTTGAATATACATGGACAGCACGACGGGCAGCTACTCCTCAAAAGTGAACACCAGATTGAATATCTTGATGCTTTCGGTGAACTTGGTGACATTCTTTCAGATGTTCAATCCCTTTACTACACTTACTCAAAAGGAAGAGAGGAGCTTACCAGACTCGCCGACAGACAGAAAGACATGGTGGCAGAATACAAACTTACGCTTTACCAGATTGCAGAACTTAACAAACTGGCACCAAAAGAAGGAGAATTTGCTGAACTTTCAAATGAATATGACAGACTGAGTAACGTTCAGGCCCTTTTAGGAGGAAGCCTTGCAGCGGGAAGTCAGCTTACCAACGATGAAGAAGGAATACTTACAGGTATAAACAATCTTCTGAACAGTCTCGGCAATCTGGCCAAACTGGATAAAAGTCTCCTTAATATCTGTCAGTCGGTAGAAAATGCCCATATACTGCTGGATGACGCGGCCTCGGAATTGAATCATTACAGCAGCACACTTGAAGCTGATCCGGAAAGGCTGAATTTCATTAATGAACGCATGGCTTTATATAATGATTTAGGCCATAAATACAACACAGAACCAGGGAATCTGCATAAAATTCTAGATGAACTGCAGCATAAAACCACGGAATTTACCTCTATAAAGGATGAAATCGAAACCAGAACAGCCGAAGTTCGTAATGCCAAAAACGCCTTTATGAGCAAAGCAAAAGAGTTAAGCGATAAAAGAAAGGAGGTAGCCGTAGATTTCAGCAGTAAAATTGCCGGTATGCTCCATGAACTCTCCATGCCTCACGCCATGTTCGAAATTGATTTTCAGGAGGTTGCCCCGCACAGCAACGGCATTGACAGTATCGAATTCAAGTTTAATGCCAATGCAGGCATGACACCGGATCTTATCTCAAGAACAGCCTCCGGCGGTGAAATAAGCCGCATAGCACTGGCAATTCTGGTTCTTACTGCCAACAAAATTTCCGCACCGACACTTATCTTTGACGAAATTGACACCGGTATCAGCGGCTTTACTGCAGCAACCACCGGAAAACTACTGCGACGTTTAGGAGCCAGCTCTCAGGTAATTACGGTCACCCACCTGCCTCAGGTGGCGGCATCAGCGCATAACCAGTATGAAGTCCTCAAGTCTGATGACAATAATGAAACCTCAACATCAATTCACGAACTTGATAGTGAAGGCAGAATCAGAGAAATTGCGAGATTACTTGGCGGAGCCAATATAACTGATTCAGCTCTGGCTAATGCAAGAGAACTCCTCAATACCCAGACAGCTGCATAATCCCTTACACCTAATCCCTGTAACATTATAAACGCCCACCGGAAATATTTAAGCTCATTCAGGATGTGTACCGTATTTCCGGAGTTATAACAGATATTTCATCAATAACCGTTTTTTCAGCTTAATCCCCTTTTTTATATTCCAATTCAACATAAATCATTGAAATATCCGTTAATTTTCACCATGTAAATCAGTAACGCAACAGTCTTTTCGGTATGGCTGAATATGTTATCTCAAGAATAAAATATCGGGCATAACCATTTTCGTACTGCAGAAATAATCTTATAAACTGTTAAAACACCTAAAACAAACAGGAGATAATTAATGACCAAAACACTCATTTCTTTTATAGGCAAAGGTTCAAAACTGAATAATCAGAACTGTTCTAATAACAACTCAACTGATTTCTCTAATAAAACAGGTTACCGCAAAACACGCTACACATTAAACGGTCAGGAATCTGATGAAGTGACCTTTATCTGCAAGGCTCTTTACGATTTTCTAAAGCCTGAAAAAATATTAATTATAGGCACAACAGGAAGCAGCTGGAGCGAAGTTCTTTCTAATTTCTTATCTGGGGAAAAATTATCAGATCAGAGTGATTTATACCATAGACTAAAAATGCGCGAAGACTCAAATACAGATGACTCCAGAGAAAACGTAAGTCGTGATGTCAATGAAATTTCCAGGTTTATCAGTAAGGAACTCAATATTGAATTTATATGCCGTATATACGACGAAAACTCCGAAAATGAACTCTTCACTACAATCATTGAAAATATCTGTCGTGGTGACACCATCACTCTTGATGTAACCCACGGTTTCAGGTTCACTCCGATGTGCGCCCTTATGGCTATACAGTACCTGGCTTATATCAAAAATGTCGAAATTGAAAAGATCTATTACGGTTGGTTGGAAAACAATAAAGCAGTAAAACCGGTCAAGGATCTCAGCTGGATGCTATCTCTTAACAAGTGGATCACAGCCTTCTCTCAGTACAACAGAACCAATGATATCTCTATTTTTTCTCAGCTGATTGGCAATCAGGAGACGGAAAACACCATTAACGACGCATCATTTTATGAGAAATTAACCTATGCATCCAATTCCATAGACAAGCTTAAAGAACTGGATGTAGACCGGATCTTTGATTCAGAGGATCCTGTTCTCCGTTCATTTAAAGAACCATTCAGCGAGAAACTTGCATATATAAACGAAAAGAATACTTCAAGGGCAATCTTCATGCTGTCACAGCAGTATCTTGAAGCAAGAGACTATATGCATGCGGTTATATATCTTCACGAAACTTTTATGGTCAGATATTCAGAAATCGGAACATTAAAACACGATCTAAGAAATATTAACGATATACCGGATGAATTATATGATGAAATTACAAATCAGCTTGCAACAATTTGTTCGATACTTAAGGAAAAACAGAAAGACTCATCAGGAAAAAATAAAGACAGACAAGCAGACGATGCAAAAAAAATTATCCAAACAATTAATGATTTGGCGAATAAAACAAATAAAGAGAAACGTAAAAAATACTTTGATATTTATGACAAAATTGCCAAATACTACATGCTGTACATATTTGACAAGAACTACTTATTTTTAGAACTTAACAGTCTGCGTAATGGCATAGTACACGGCAACCCTAATGAAAAAATAAAGTCTAAATTCTACAAGAACGATGACACAATGTATCAAAAACTCAAAGAGCTCAGTAAAAAGGTAAACGACTCTTTATTCAGGGAACAAATTTAGGTTCAGCATACTTTGCCTGTTTATCCTTTCCATTATTTCAATAGAAATCAATGTAAAAACTCAGGCAAAGTCATACTATAACTAAACTACCGCCACAATATCAATATTCAATGACACATCTGGTACTGTACCAGTTCATGTTTTATTTTTAAACACCTGATAATAAATCAGCAGGGTTGCCTGTTGACACTGCTTCTCCCCTTGGAATTCAGAAATACAACCGACCTAGGAGCTGTAAAACTTGACGTGTAGAATCCGCCTTTAGATACTTCTAAAGTACTTTATCAAAGTATACAATAACAGTTTTAAGTATGATATATAGCTTAGATAACACACTAATTTAAAAATATTAATTCTATCTAATATTTATACTTTACGATTAACAGTATAAAAAAATACAATGAAAGCACCTGTATAATTTAGAGTACTGTTTTAATTTAAATATTCAAAGAACACGTTTGTCTTCTCCTAAAAAACTTTGAAGAAACAGTACTATTACCGAATTATAATTTTGAAGAAACGGTACTATTACTGAATTAAAACATTGAAGAAACGGTATTATTACCGAATTAAAACTTTGAAGAAACGGTACTATTTCCGAATTAAAACTTTGAAGAAACGGTACTATTTCCGAATTGAAACTTTGAAGAAACGGTACTATAATTAAATTTAAACTCTGAAAAAATGGTACTATAACTGAATTATAACTTTGAAGAAATAGTACTGTAATTGCATAAAAGCTTTGAAGAAGTTCATTTTTGGGAAATAATATGTTCAAAAGAAAAGCTTATGAAAAGTTAAAATATTGGAAAGAAACAAAAGCTCCAAAGTACTCAGTGCTTTTGGAAGGGGCAAGACGTGTCGGAAAATCAACGATTGCCGAAGAATTTGCAAAACATGAGTACAGAACATATATAAAAGTTGATTTTGCAAATATAACAAAAGATGTCCTTGATGTGTTCAATGACATTGCAAATTTGGATATTTTCTTTCTTAGATTACAAATGGCGACAGGGGTAACACTGTATAAAAGGGAATCAGTTATTATATTTGACGAGATACAGCTTATGCCTAAAGTACGTCAGGCTATAAAGTACCTGGTTGCAGACGGAAGATATGACTATATTGAGACTGGATCACTGATTAGCATAAAAAAGAATGTCAAGGGAATCGTTATTCCCTCTGAAGAAATAAAAATACCTATATATCCGATGGACTACGAAGAATTTTTGTGGGCCACTGGAAATGATACCTACAGTGTATTAAGGAATTTATATAAACTTGGAAAGCCGGTTGGAAATTCATTAAATAGAAAACTGATGAGAGATTTCAGAATTTATATGGCCGTAGGAGGAATGCCACAGGCAGTAGATGCTTATGTAGAAGGAAAAAATTTTACAGAAATCGATGAAATCAAGAGAGAAATCATAAATTTATACAAAGATGATTTCTTCAAAATAGATAATACAGGGCTAATTGGAAGAATGTATGATTCAGTTCCGACTCAATTAGCAACAAATAAAAGAAGTTATATTATTTCAGCAGCTACGGGCAAAAAGAAGATTAATAAGGATCTAGAGCGCTTAAGCGATTTATTGAATTCAAAAACAGTATTATCATGTAACAATGTACTTAACCCAAATGTTGCGCTACCTCAAACGAGAGACGATGATAGATTCAAATTATATTTATCAGATACGGGACTATTCACTACGATAATTTTTAAATCGAACCAAAAAACTGATGAAAACATCTATCAGAAACTGTTAAGCGATTCACTTCCTGCAGATTTGGGATATCTGTATGAGAACGCTGTAGCACAAATAATAGCAAGCTCAGATATAGATCTCTATTATCACACATGGAAAAAAGAAAATAGCTCTCATTGCTATGAAGTTGACTTTTTACTTGCTTCAAAAACAAAAATTGTTGCACTTGAGGTTAAATCATCAGGAACAGGTAAACATGAATCAATCACTGAGTTTCAGAAGAAGTATTCTAAGCATGTAATAAGAAAAATATTATTATCCCAAAAAGATGTAGGTAACATTGAAATGCTTCAATTATATCCGATTTACATGTTACCTTTTATCGTTGAAGAATTATAGTGGATGCTAACCTACAACACTCACTTTTAATATTTTTCTTTAAATAATTTCCATGAAATTATTTTACCTTTTATTCTTAGGAACTGCATATTATCATCTACATTTTTGTATGCCGTATTTTGTAATAACCTTACATTCATAAAGGCATATGTATAAGTTGTTTCTACACAGTTCCTTAAATTCTGATTAATTTATGTATTTTGAAGTCCCCCTTGATTCGCGTGGTGCTAAAGAACTTTAAATAATGTAATATTCTTCTTTTGTCGGGATAGAATATATACTTTTTCCCATTCTTTTAATAAGCGAATCATTTATACCGGTTACAGGATAAATATAGACACAGTCTGATTCAGGATCTATGATTCCGGCTATAGTGCTCTGCATTTTATTCATCTCACAAGTCTGCGCCTTCTCTTATCATTCGAGATATCGTAGCAGATAATATATCGATATTCGCTGTCAGACATGGTATTCTCCTGAAAAAATTATCCTGCTATTTTAAGACCTGAACACCTTGATAAAGATTACCGTCTGTTACGTCCGGCGATGTTCAATCCATCCCTTTTTATCGCAATCAAGTCAACTGCTCCATGTTTTAAAAACATACAGAAAACAGAAAATCACCGACAGAAAAAATAATTCCGGTTTCTTTTTTTTAGCTAATACTGATATTTAAATGGTTCATACTCACCACCGGCTCTTAATACCCGCGCCATTCTGTCAACCTGACGGATAATTAATCCAAGTAAATTTTGTCTTCTGTATTCTTCAACATCAGGTTCTCTGATTTTTTTGGATATAAAAATCTGCCATTTAGTCAGAAAATCCTTAAAGTAACTTTCTTTAAACTTCACAGAGTTTC
>OMYE01000081.1 GCA_900315145.1 uncultured Pseudomonadota bacterium
AGAAGCCTTGATTTTCAATGGTTACAACAGGCTGTTTTTCTAACCTATGGCTAGTATTTGTATTTTAAGGGATAAAATTTGAACGTGCCACAAAAAATCCTTAAAAATCAACGTCTTCTCACGTTTCTAACCTCATGTGACTGATTTTTGAGCAAAAACCTTTATAAATCAACGGTTTGAACCTTGTTTTCCGTTATTTTGCAAATTTCCTCCGGGAGGTTAGCATAAACCGACAAATACATTATAACTATCGATTATCAAAAAAAGATTAAAAAGAAACACTGATTCTGCCGGAAATCTGCATTCATTACCTTTAATACAAAATTAAAGAGAAACAGCAGAAGTATTCTTTTTCAGAATTCTTTATTTACTTAAAGTTCAAGATCCGTAGTCTGTGATTCATCCGGCACTACACAAAAAAAGGAGTCCCCGGATTCGGGAACTCCTAAGAAATCCGTCTGCATTCCTGAATACAGAACGGATTATTACGATTAAAGCAGAACTGATTGAATACCTGCGGTATCAACTGCTAACACTGATTTTACTGTCAGCCGGCTGCCATAAGAGATTTAAAGAGATTTTCTACTTCAGGAGACAGAGTCTTATCCTGAGAGGAGATCCGGTCATAGCTTCTCTTGATGTATTGCGTAATCACTGCTGAAGCAAAGACAGCTTCGTTAGCGGAACGCAGTTTCTCAAGGAAAATTTCAAACACGGTTCTTTCAGCCATACCGGTTGCTGCAATTGCATTCATTATAGCAGCCTGAGCATCGGTAAGTCCGTACTTCTTAAGGGCATCAATTGATCTTTCCCCGAAAAGCCATCTTACCTGAGAGAGGTCAAGGGAGGCCAGAACCCTGCTGAATCCTGCCCAGGTGCCATCACTTGCAGGAACAGTCTTTGCAGCAGAATTATCGGCTGTTTTAGCAGCCTCTGCACTACTGTCACACGGAGCGGATGTCTTGGAGGCCATTTTCATTCCCATCATTCCCACAATTCCGCTGGCAAAAGCCATCATACCACCGGTCATACCCATCATCATTCCGGATGGTGCAGCCGATGCGCAGCACATTGCTGCTCCCATCATTCCGCGTGGAGCCATCTGAGGTACTGTTCTCATTTCCGGAAGTTCAATATTATCCTTGTTTTCATTTACTTCCACGAGAAGATAGTTGGTAAGCGGAGATACCAGACTGTACTTAACGGCGAGATCTGCAGCTTCATTATCCTTTCTGCCGGAGATTTTTCTACGGACAGCCATACGGGCAAGATCCGAACATTCCTTTTCATCGGCATTATCAGGAAGTTCGCAGTTCCACGAAGTGGTACCGGCATCGGAAACAGATGTAAGGGTTACGGTTCCGGAAGGCTTACGGGCAAATCCAGCAAAAAATACCGAAGTATCTCCATGGAAAAGCTTAGGATTAAGCACCGGCCAGACCCATTCCGGCTGTTCCGGCCAGGTAACTGAGGCATTTGAAGAAGGCATACTCATACGCTGGAAGTGTCTGAATATTCTTTCAGCCATGTCTTCATTAGGTGTCACGAATTCAGCCTTGCCGTTTGTTTCTCTGGCAAGTCTCTTTAAAAGTCCTTCGGAAACGGCATTTCCCACACCGACTGTAAAGATACGGCATTCAGATTTTACGGCATTCTGATAGAAGAGCTCATTTTCATATACCTCACCGTCTGTAATCAGCATAATATCGTGAATTCTTCCGGAAACATGAGTTTTATAGGCTGCATCCAGTGCATCTTCAAGATTGGTACCGCCGAGATTGGCATCAAGAGCATTAACAAGCTCCTGAGCTCTGGCAAATGATTCACTGGTATAGAGACTGTGACCGTTGAAAAGCGGCTGAACCGTACTGCCGAAACGGATGATATTGAAAGAATCCTTGGCAGTTAAATGAGAAAGAATCTGCTTCAGAGCACTTCTTGCCTGAATGATGGACTGACCGCTCATGGAACCGGAGCAGTCGATAATAATATCTATATCTCTCTCCATATCCTTCATTTCACTGCCGAAATCAGGAGTCATGGCTACAGCAGCCACATATTTATCACCGTCCCTGCCGATACAGGCATAAGGAACCGGTTCATTTTCAGAACGGATTTCCAGAATAAAATCACTGTCAGCCAGGGTGTTTACAGCAAGACTTACCTTTCCGTCCTTTTCAGTACGTTCCATCTTATGTGTCGGACTGGAGATAGCGTGACGTACAAGATTTCCGGAAACGGTAATAACACATTTCAGGGCATTGCTGGCAGATACTGAAGTTACCGGTGCCAGATAGTCATCAATCCCGGCCTTGGCAGGATCTCCGAACTTCGGAGCAATAACTGTAGGCAGATAGAAACGCAGGAGCTTGCCGTTCCAGATATTGAACAGGGAGTAGCTGAATGAAATTTCTATCTTCTGCCCGGCAAGAAGGTTGCCGACACTCATACTGTAGAGACCTTCTCCATTGTCCTCTAACATGGCTGCAGAATCGCCCTGCTCAACCGCCTCTTCATAACGGGCTCTCGCCTGACTTTTTTTCATGACGGTGCCGTGACGGACTCTGCCGTCAATGGTGACGGTAAAATCCAGCAGTACCGCATCGGAAGGAAGCGGAAAAGAATACACTGCCTCGATATTTTTTTCTTCACGGTTCTCATAGGTCTGGGTAATCTTCACCCGGGAAAGAACATCATCGATGTTTCCAGAGACATCTATGCCGGTGAGCGGCACCGGATGACCGTTTTTAACTCTGAGAACGGCACATTCCTTATAAAAATCATTCAGATTCATTTAGTCCTCCGTTATTATGGACACTGCTATTGCTGTTATTATTATGGATATTATTGCGTTGATAAAAAAACTGCAGAACGTGACGCGTAAGTTCCGTCACCTCCTCAGCGGTTAATCCTGAGGTCACGGGATCCACCACCAGCTCCACTCCCGGATGAAGAAGAATATGACTCTTCACCGTAATATCTCCGGGACGTATTTCTCTTTCCGGAACCTGCGGTTCATCCCTGACACATAAAAGCTCTGCGATGCGCTTCAGACTGATGCCGGCCTTCTGCCATTTCTGTATCTCCAGCAGTCTGTTAAGATGCGCCTCATGATAGTAGGCTCCCCTGTTCGCTCCTGCAGGTTTAGGCACAAGACCGGACTGCATGTAGAAACGGATGGTCCGCTTCGACACGCCGGTAAGGGAACTGAGTTCGTCAAGGGTATAGTGTATTTCATCATTTACGTTCATATGATTATATTTAACACTACAACTGTCACATTACAACTGTCAAATAACCATAGATGTATAAAAATTAAACATTGATCGCGAAATAGACATTTATAAACGGCAGGACCGCAATCTCCGGAATATCCTTTCCGTTGATAAAATTTTCTCTGAGAAGGCTGTCACTCCGTCCTTCTATTGATTCCTTTCAGCATTTATACTGAAGCCGCAGCAAATATCCGGCCTGACGACACCTTGGCCGGAAACCAAAGAACCTACCACCTCTGCTACTGCAGGCGATAAATATTTGCATGCGTCAGGCATCCGTTACCGGGAGTAAAACCTTTTGCTACTGCTCTCTAAAAAAGAGACTCTCACCCTAAAAAAAACATCAGTCACACTGCCGGCGTAGTCCCGGCATTATGAAGCCCGCCTAACGGCTGGCTCCGCCTCCGCCAAAACTGCCGCCACCACCGCTGTAGCCTCTCGAACCAGAACCGGAGGATGAACGGCCACTACCGCCGGAGAACAGTTTCCCCAAATAAACATAAATGCCGTACAACGGCAGAATAATAAAGAAAATAAAAGCCCGAAAACCGTTAACAATCTGTGTTAAAAAATCTTCACCTTCAGTCAGCGGTTTTCCTTCAGGCAGGGTCATATCGGCAAAGGTTTCTCCCGGTTCCGTCTCATCAATATCCTTTACAAACTGCAGTGATTCCGGAGCTTTGATATTGCTGTCCTGATACAGAATTTCCGCAGTTGCGGTAAAGGTGTTCATGGCAGCCTCATTCCAGTGGAACGCATTTTTGGGCTCGACGGCATAATCATCAAGAATTCGGCCGGCTCTGGCATCAGGGATGGTTCCTTCAAGCCCTTTTCCCACCTCCATCCGCACATGAGGACTTTCTGTAGTAAACAGAATCAGTATACCGTTATCTTTTTCCTTTGAGCCTATTCCCAGACTGTTTGCTGTTCTCAGACTGTACTGTTCAAGTGTTTCGCTGCCGGTATCAGGAACGGCTATTACCACTATCTGGGCTGTTGTGGCCTTGTTCAGCTTAACCGCTTCATCAAAAATATATTTTTCCGCTTTTTCAGAAAAAACACCGCTGTAATCCTGTATATAGAAATATTTGGAGGCATTCTTTTCCGGATAACCGGTTTCAGTCATGCCTGAACGAAATACCATACAGACAACCGTACCGATGACAGCGACACCTGTTGCGATAAGAAACTTATTTTTACTCATAACTTCTGACGTCTATGATTACTTTTTACGTTTATCCTTCCGCTGCAGCAAAATCCTTCCTGCCGATGCTTTAGCCGGCCACTTTAATCATCTGTTTCTCCAATGAAAATATTTGCCGGCGCATAGATATCCGTTAACTGGAGGAGTTTAAACTTTTTCCGGCAGTATCTTCAAAAAATGATTCTCAGAAAACTGCCGGACACCATCCGGCGCCATTCCGGCATTCTGAAGCCCGCCTAACGGCTGGCTCCGCCTCCGCCGAAGCTGCCGCCACCGCCGCTGTGACCTCCGGAACTGTATCCGCCGCCACCGTAGCTGTGTCCGGAGTATGAACTGCCGCCTGAATAGGAGCCTCCGGAATAGGAACCGCCACCGCCGGAGAACATATTCCTGAAGTAGACAAAAATGCCGTATAACGGTAGAAACATAAAAAGAAGCATAGCAATAAAAGCCAGAAAACCGTTAACCAGCTGAGTTGTAAAATCTTCACCTTCAGTTACCGGTTTGCCTTCAGGCAGAGTCATATCGGCAAAGGTTTTTCCAGGTTCCGTCTCATCAATATCCTTTACCAGCTGCAGTGACTCCGGAGCTTTGATATTGCTGTCCTGATACAGAATTTCCGCAGTAGCGGTAAAGGTATTCATGGCGGCCTCATTCCAGTGGCGCTTATTTTTCGGCTCGACGGCATAATCATCTAGAATTCTGCCGGCCCTGGCATCGGGTATGGTTCCTTCAAGACCTTTCCCCACCTCCATCCTGACATGAGGACTTGTGGTGGTAAACAGAATCAGTATGCCGTTATCCTTTTCCTTTGAGCCTATTCCCAGATTATTTGCTGTTCTCAGACTGTATTGTTCGAGACTTTCGCTGTCGGTATCGGGAACAGCCATCACCACTATCTGGGCTGTTGTGGCCTTGTTAAGCTTGACCGCTTCATCAAAAATATATTTTTCCGCTTTTTCAGAAAAAACTCCGCTGTAATCCTGTATATAGAAATATTTGGAGGCATCCTTTGCCGGGTAAACAGTTTCAGTCATGCCTGAACGCAATCCCATACAGACAACCGTACCGATAACAGTAACACCTGCTACTATAATAAACTTCTTTAAAAGCGGGGAGGACTCCCCGGTACTGCCGGAGGATCCGGCTTTCTTAGTGATTTCTTTTTTCTTACTCATATTATTCTTATTTATTTTTCAATCTGTTATGCCACGGAATATTTTTATGGCTTTTATAGCTCTGAGCATTTCCATGTCATTTCATTATTCTGCAGTACATAAGACAGCCACCTCCTGTCTATAGAACAGAGCCGTACCTCTCCATCAGGCCCCGGGTATTGGAAGAATACATTCCGTATACCTCCGAAAATGAATAGATACAATGACTGCCAGTGTAATATAACCAGCTCAGTAGCACATATTTGTGACACATTATTATAGCTATGGCAGACACCGGACTTAGAAATGTACCGGATGCCCTGGGCCGGAAGTTTATCAGAAAAAAAACAGGCGTGAAATGACACCCGTCAAGAATCGAATTAACGGAGATTAAATATTCCTTTCGGAACAATTTAACCTTAACCGGCCTGAAAAATCAGGGATATGAATTTTTCTGCTTATGCAAAGAATTATTATATTCCGGCAACATTCTTTAACTATTCTGATAGTGTTGGATATATTAAGAAAGATACTACCCGCCCGAGGCAGAAACAGAAATAGAAGTTGCGTAAACATAAACAGCTGGACAGATTAGATATAGATAGCTGCTTAAGAAAAGAATATGCTGATGCATATATTGGTAATGCGGAAACAAAAATGTATATATGAAAGTTCAGACTCCACCGGAAAGAACATTTTTGCTGAATTTCAGGCATTAAAACAATCAGGCATTAAAACAAACTGAAATCTGCCGATACCGCACCTAACTGACTCCAAAGGAATGCGGTATCCGGAGATTATAATAAATATAAAAAACAGATATGTATTTTAAATAAGCTGCCGAAACCACGTGAATTAATGAATTACTTCTGTATTCACGTGAAAAGGTGTATTTTACAGTATCCTTTATTTCTCATCGAGAATGAGTTTCTTACATGGTTTGATCCGGCCTTTCATTCTTGTCTCTATCATGCCTACCGCCTTCAGAACGCTTTCAATACTTATCTTAGGAATAGTTTCATTACTGCTTATATAACTGCTGAGATAGGCGGCTGACGGATTATGGATTCCCAGTCTTTCGCAGAGCAGCCAGGAGACACTTTCGGCTTCAAATTCTTCAATAACCTGATCCTTTATTAAGGATCTGTTCGGCCATCTTTTTTTATCAGGAGTCCCGAGATGACCGCAGAAGAGATGTCCGAGCTCGTGCATAATGGTAGTATAGTAAGCCGCTTCTTCAAGATGACTGTTAACCATCAGGTTGTAGCAGGGTTTTATCAGATGTTCGCCGTACCTCAGCGGGATTTTATAATCCGGCGGCACCTGTCCTATGGATCCTCCGCAGCCGGAACCGAAAGAATCAGTAGTCTGCAGAATAATTCCGTCGGCACTCAGGTTGTCTATTAGAACCCCCATCTTTTTTCTGAATTTAAAGATATCCGTCTTTATTTCTGCCTTGAATAAATCTGTACCGGTTCTGTACTCCTCATCATTTTCACCCACTGTATCCAGGATGTCATAAACAAAAACCACCGGCCTGAACGGCTTAAGAATAACCAAAGGTCTGGCTCCGGGCTTTACCGTCCGGTGATGCTTGTCTCTCCAGTCTTCAGCTGTCTCCACAAAAATACTTCCCGGACGCTGTACATGCAGCAGAAATGCATTAAAAGGAGCGATTCCGGGGAAACGGATGATAAAGTTCATCAGTTCGATGTAATCATAGGATTTCTTATAAAGACCAATTTTCTCAAAAAGCTGATCAAGACTACCCTTATCATCGGTATTCAGCACATCCATTCTCATAACTCTGTTATTCCTCTATATATTATTTTCTGAAATATCTGAACCGAATAATTATATTGTTCTGTTACCTTCAAAATAATTAAATCATGTTCCTTTTTTAATAACAAAATATCAGATATTTTAATTATATTGACCGTATTATTATAGATCATCTACAGATTAATTAAACAGATATCTTTATCACAAATCTCAAAAAACGCCTTCGGTATCCAGACTTTCTGAATATTTCACACCGGAATCCACAAAACCAGAAATTCCGGCAATATACTGTGGCATCTCTTCAACCAAAAAGAAAATATAACCGGCTTCAGGATATACCTCTGCCACATTGGACAAGAACATTGAGGAACGGAAACAGCTGACATTATCAGCCAGAATTCCGTGACCTTATGAGATAAAACTTTTATTTTTCCATCTCCCGTACTAGAATTATTGAAGCTGTACAGGCTGCAGAGACTGGGAAGCCGGAACAGAACAGGATTCTGTTTCCGTTCCGCAGCTTCAGCTTAAAGAAAATAATCTCCAAAGGACATTTGCTGACACCGGAGGTGTTTATGAGTAGAATTCTGGTTTCCGGACTTTTAAATTTTGAGACAACCGCCAGAATCCGCGGTTTTCCGGTTCCCTATTATCCCATTGACTATGACTTTTTCGGAGTTAACAGCACTCTTTCCGGTGTTGCCTTCAATATTGCCAAAGCTCTGACCATATTAGGTGACGATGCCAGACTGGCCTCAATTATCGGTAAAGATCCGACAGCAGAACTCTTCTACAAGGAACTGGAACGGACGGGCATAAAAACCGATCTCATTGTCCAGAAGCTTAAAGATACTCCGGCATCCGTAGTCCTTTATGATGAGAATGGCAGAAGACAGATCTACTGCGACTTGAAGGACATTCAGGAAACTCCGTATGATTTTTCTGAAAGTATGCTTGATGATGTTGATGCCGTTGTTGCCTGCAATATAAACTTCAGCCGGCCACTCCTTGAAGCCGCCAGAAGGCGCCATAAACTCATAGCTACGGATGTTCATGTCCTTTCTAATCCGGACGATGACTACAACCGTGACTTCATGAGCCATGCCGATATTCTGTTTTTAAGCACAGAAATCAGGTTATTATTCTCGGTATGGGATCCTCAGGTGCCCTTCTGTATCTGCCGCTGCAGAATGTTATGATTGAGCAGCCCGCCTGTCACGTAGACAATGTAAAAAATACCGTAGGCGCCGGTGATGCATTGTTCTCATCATACCTGCACTATCATCTTTGCGGTTTTGAACCTGTCGAAGCATTAAGAAGAGCTCAGTTGTTTGCTGCGCTCAAAATCAGAAGCGCCGGAGCCGCAGAAGGTTTTGTCAGCGCCGGCGAAATTGAAAGACTTATATCCGCATAGCCTCAGCCCATGCATTATTTTTCTAAACATACAAACATGGGGAATTCTCCGGCAGAATCCCCTTGTTTATTTCCGGTATAAATCAGATTGTTACGTTACTTCTTATCTACATCAACGTAGTATTTGAAGCATTCCTCAATCCGCCCTTTTTTTCTTAAAAGGTCTATTGTAACCGGACCGGATACAATTATTTTCAAATTACCGTTGTCATTTACCATGTAATAGTGTTTGAAGAAATCATTTTTATAACTTACCAGTACCTCTTTGTCGCTGTATTACCAGACATTACTTGTCTCTCTGACAGCTTCAAGCCATTCGGGAGTCTGTAGCGAACTCCTGCTTATCATGCTGTATCCGACTGCAACACCTTCGTCATTATATCTAAAAAGATTAGCTTTGACGTCATATTCACCTAATTTCAACGTATCGGATGCTAAAGGTTTAGGACATAGCCAGCGACATCCTGAAAGAGCCACTGTCAGAAAAACACATAGAAAGAACTTTTTTAACATGATAATCTGCCAATCCTATCTGATACAGACTGTATAAACAATGGAATCTAATTCCCGACGGGATGGAAAACAGCATATAAATGCGCTGCAGCAGGTACTCACTGTTTCACAGGCTACTTTTCAACTGAATAATTAATGCATAAACAACGGATGGTAATTCCAGCTGATTATCTTAAAAAGCATACTAAAACCGGAATTAGATTATATAACTCAATTTTCCCGCTAGATTTTATAGGACCGAACCAGCCCCCGTGGGATCTATGTGCTCTTTAAAAACATGTGTTGATTTTTTAATCAGTCTGCAGTGACTCTTTTGATAAATAAAACATCCCGCATCCGCATTACAAGCTCCAGGGCTCTTTAATCATTACGACACTCAAGGTAATGTCCAAAACAAGGGATACACTAAAACCCTGGTGTCCACTTCTATGGGAACTCAAATTATCCGTGTCCACACTCAGGGGGACAGTTTAGGCTTCCAAAACTATTACAAGTTTTTGAGGAGACTTTTCATCGCTAATAAAACCAAGGGGTTCTGTAGCTATTGCAAGTTTTGGGGGAAATCCTGCAGTAGCGGTAATATCAAGGTTTCTGTAGCTATTGCAAGTTTTGGGGGAATCCTGCAATAGCGGTAATATCAAGGTTTCTGTAGCTATTGCAAGTTTTTGGGGAACACTTGCAGTAGCAGTAATATCAAGGTTTCTATAGTTATTGCAAGTTTTGGGGGAATAGAAAAATCAAGGCTTCCAGAACTATTACAAGTTTT
>OMYE01000013.1:0-51936 GCA_900315145.1 uncultured Pseudomonadota bacterium
AGTCAGAGCGCGGAAC
Source organism: uncultured Pseudomonadota bacterium (assembly GCA_900315145.1). Lineage (GTDB taxonomy): Bacteria > Pseudomonadota > Gammaproteobacteria > Enterobacterales > Succinivibrionaceae > Ruminobacter. The sequence goes on from OMYE01000013.1 coordinate 17, forward strand.
TCACGGAGTTTGATGAGACTCTGGTAAGGCACTGGATCAGAAAAATAACCGTGCATCCCGACCGGCTCACCATCGAGTTTAAGACCGGTGACATTGTGGAGACCAATGACCGAAAATAATTACCCTTCTGCTAACCCTACCTATTCCATAAGGCTCGTCATCATGAAGGGCCTTTTCTTTTTTCAGCTCTGCTTAACGCCTAGACCCTATCAAAAAAACAGTCCCTCTCCGCGAAGTTCGTATAAAAGGATAGATGAGCAGTCTTTACATGCCTCTATAACGGTTGATTTCCCATGGTTATTTAAACAAACGAGAATTTGTGCGATTAACTTCAAACATAACGCACTGTTAATTATTCTCTACAAAGACCTTTACTTCTTCATCACATCACCAAATTTCCATCACATGCTGTAATAGGAGACTAACCAGCGTTAAACCGATCCAGCAACATCCTCCAAGTATGATGGGCTTTCCTCCTGATTTTATAAGTTTAATCACATTACTGTTCAGCCCAATTGCCGCCATGGCCATAATGATAAAAAATTTGCTCAGTTCTTTAAGTGGATTAAACACATCAGAAGAGATACCTATGCTGAGGCAGAAGGTTGTAATGATAGAAGCAAGTACAAAAAACACTATGAACATTGGAAATGCTCTTCTGAAACTAAATCCACTGGTAGATGTTCCTGGCCTTTTTGCTTCCCGCTCCCACTGATAAGCAAGAACCAGCGTAATTGGTATGATAGCCAGCGTTCTGGTCAGTTTCACTGTAACAGCCTTATCCAAAGTCTGACTTCCCAGATTCCACATACTGTCCCATGTTGACGCAGCTGCAGTTACAGATGATGTATCATTAATTGCAGTTCCGGCAAATATTCCGAATGCGTCGCCTGTCGTAATATCAAATCCGATTATTTTCCCTAATGATGGAAATAAAAGTGCTGCAAGTACATTAAAGAAAAAAATTACAGAAATCGCTTGCGCCACTTCATCGTCATCGGCATCTATAACCGGTGCGGTTGCCATTACTTTATGAAGGATCCATGCAATACCTAGCGAAGTTGAAATTGTACATATGATTATTGGAAGCGACTGTTTTCCTGTATCAAGGACAACCGAAAGGTTCATACCGAACCCAAGTAGCACAACAGCGGCCTGTAATATCATCTTTGACGTAAACCTAATTCCGGCAGATGCTTTTCCTTTATCATTCCAAAATAATGTGATGATCATACCAATAATAATTGCAATTACCGCACCACCCATAACAGGGAATTTTTTCCCTAAAATCCAGGAAGGAACTGCTATAGCCAGGCAAACAAAAATCCCCAGATAATTCTTTTTAAAAAAAACCATCATTATACCTCTTTCCTTTTTCTTATTGTTTCAGGTCTAATTCTATGCCCTTCATTGAAAAAGTTAAAATTATATATTATTATCTAATCATAAATATTTCTTATCGTTATGGAGATTGGAAATGCTAGATTTTAGAATTGATACTTTTCTTTGTGTTTGTAAATACCTTAATTTTACCAAGGCTGCAAATGAGCTCAACATCACTCAGCCCGCTGTTTCACAGCACATTCATTATCTCGAGAATGAATATGGAGTGAAACTGTTTTCTCAAGAAGGTAAAAAACTGTTGATAACTGACAGCGGAAAACTTCTTTATAAAAAAATGAATCAGATTAAAAACGATGATATAAGACTCAAAGAAAGGCTTACCCAAAAAGACCATAGAATTAAAGAAATCTCTTTTGGCGTTACAATGACCATCGGCGAATATGTAATTGCAGCCCCCATCAGCGGTTACATTAAGAATCATCCCGATTTTGATATCAAGATTCTTTTCGGAAACACATCAGAGCTTCTCGGAAAGCTACAAGATGGTATTATAGATTTTGCGCTTATAGAAGGATATTATCCTGAAAACGACTATGAGACCTTGCTATTTAGTCGGGAAGAATTTGTCCCCGTTTGCTCATCCAACCACTTTTTCGGCAAAAAGCCAAGGAAATTAAAAGATCTATTTTCTGAACGAATATTGATAAGAGAACCAGGGTCAGGAACACGTAATATTTTGGAAAGATCTTTAGCTTTGAACAATTACTCCACAAGCAACTTCATCCACTTTATACAGGTTGAAAACATGCATGCAATAATTAGTCTTGTAAAAAGGGATTGTGGTATAACCTTTTTATACAAAGCAGCCGTTACATCTGAGTTGAATTCAGGGGCTCTGAAGACATTATCACTTGATGATTTCAAAATAGAGCATGATTTCACATTCATTTGGCCCAAAGATACTATTTTCACAGAAGAAATCCATAGTATTTGCGAAGAAATCCTTCAATACTGATTATTTATCTAATGCTGATGCAAAAAGCCTTTTCTTAGAAGTAATAAAATTTGAAATCCAGGAATAATCCTGTCTTCTATAAAATCTCCAACAGGTTCCATTATTTAACAACCGGTGACTTGACCATCAAGTCTTTCACCTCCGGCTGCTAACCCGACCTATTCCGCAAGGCTCGTCTTCATGATGAGCCTATTCTTTTTTTCTGATCTGCTTCCCCTAAATCTTATCACAAAGACTCTGACAGCTCTCCTATTCCGCTCAAAAAATCAGCCGATTTGACATATCTACCGAAGTCACAACCCCAAAGTTGTGTTGGGAACACGTCATAATTACCACAGCCTTAAGCGTGTTAACCTCGAGTGTTCGGATTGCACATCAGTAAATTTTGATTACATTTTAGCCAAAAGTGTCTCTGTTGATATGTTCCCCTATACGTGTATGTTGTAACGGGATACAGACATAAGGTCATTTACACACCCTGCAAATTCCTCGCAAAGCCTTATAAATCAAGGGTTTACAAGGATGTTACTTTCGAGACATGAGCACTACCGTCTCGACGTGACTTGTCTTTGGAAACATATCAAATATGCACCACTTTTCAACCGAATATCCCTTATTCACCGCAACAGAGATGTCTCTGACCAGGGTCAGAGGACCGAATATCCCTTATTCACCGCAACAGAGATGTCTCTGACCAGGGTCAGAGGATTGCATGAGACATAAACTATTGTTTCCGGCTTACGTTTAACCAGATAATTCATGACCTTTTCAGCTCCTGCTCTGCCCGGATCAAGTAAAACCTTGTTAAAGGTACTTTTAGCCCACAGTGTCTTTTCAAAATCATCAGTTAAATCATGTACATAGAAATCAGCATTATCTATACTGTTGTATTCAGCATTTAACTGTGCCTCTTTAACCATATTCCACACACCTTCTATACCGTATACATGATTGCATCTTTTAGCTAAAGGCAGTGTGAAATTTCCTAATCCGCAGAACAAATCAAGTATCTTATCTTCACTGTTTAGATTAAGGTATGACTGAACCTTATCAATCATCAGAGAATTGATTTCTGCATTGATCTGTATGAAATCACCCGGAACAAAGTAAATTTTACAGCCCTCAATCTGATAGAATAGTCCTTTCTCCCCTTCTAAAATATCAGGATTAAGCAACTGTAGCTCTTCCCTGTCTTCAAGATCCTCCTTTCCCTTGACATGCCTTGTCTGAACATAAACGGCAATTCTCTTATCATTACCGAATTCAGTCAGCATCACAATATCTGCATGGGAGAGATCGGCAATACACCTGAACATTACCGCTACAATATTATCGGCTTTAACCAGTTCTACATGTCCAATAAGCTTATAATTTGAAATCTTCTGCAACAGTTCTCTTAAATCCGGAATCAATGCTGAAAGTTCAGGCTGTAATACACAGCATTCATTAATTTCAGACAAAGCTTTACCATTCTCTTCCCTGAAACCTAAATGAATTTCCTTCTTATCACCTGTCACTGATAATCTGGCTATTCGGCGATAATGATATTCCTCTCCTGATACCACTGATTCAGGCTCGGCAGGTGCCTGATCAAGGAATTTTTTCATCAGACGCATAACACCTCTGGCTTTAAACTCCTTCTCATGTTCAACAGACATATGCTGCAGCGAGCACCCTCCGCAGTTATGATTAGGGCATTTAGGAGAAATACGGATATCACTTCTTTTCTTCACACTTATAAGTTCAGCTTCACCGGTACCGTTCTTCTTAACGGAAACTGTACGTACAACTACTTCTTCACCGGAAAGCGCCCCCGGTACAAACCAGGTAATTCCTTTATCATCCCTGGCTACACCTCTTCCCGTAATATCAACATCAACAATATTTAAAGCGAAATGTTTAGGGGAAATTTCTTTTTTTTGGGGTTTAAAAAACTTAACCATGGAAAACTCTTATCTCTCATCAACAATCATCTATGATATCCGCTACCATAGAACACATAATACTGAAAACAAAAAAACGGATATCTTCCCAATAAGAATGGCAGGTATCACGTCAATATAGTGAACTGAAATTAAAATTGCTAAAATAAAGACTGCTATAATGTAAAATACTTTACATATGCATAGAGCCTGAAATAACAAACTGCATAAAAATAAAGATTTTATTAGAACGGAAAAACAATTTTAAACTGCAATTTTTCAGATAAATATTTGTTGTATTATATACTTTTTCGGTTCTTTTATCATTAAGAGGACATCATGAATCGACACGGTCTGCGTACCAGAATTCTTATATATTCAGTATTACCTTTACTGTTAATCGGACTGGCAACTATCAGTTATTTTCTGATTAACAACTACACAAGGCTGAATAATAATATTATCAACCATGGTAAAATGATTCTTTCGCCGCTGGCAACAAGTCTCAGTTATGCCATGTCTCAGAAAGATGAAACTCTGGCTCAGGGATTAATCAATGAATTCCACCGTCTGAATTCACGCGATATCATCGCCATTTCCGTTTTTGACAGTGACAACAATATACTGGTTACCTCCAGTGTTGCCTTTGAAATTAATAAATTCCGTTTAGACCCGCTGAAAAATGAGTATATATACGAGGCTGAAAGTGTTCAGTTCACTGATAACGGCATAATCATGCGCATGCCTATATATTCATATAATGAAGCCCAGATGCTCAAACTGTATCTTGATAAAGATACAGTTCAGTATTCAGATGATAGTACACCTCAGCCGGCATACACCAACAGTAAAATAAATTATCCGCGTCATGTAGCAGGATATGTCTGCATCTACCTTAATACACAGCAGACAGTACTGGATATGTATTCAAGTATAGCCATAGCCCTTATCATTCTGGGACTCGGTGTTCTGTTCAGTCTGCTGTTCGGCATTAATCTCAACCATATTATCGTTGACCCAATAAACAGACTCAGTACAACAATATATGAAATTCGCGAAGGTAATGTTAATACCAAGGTAAACGGCATTATGCACGGTGAACTGGAAAGACTGAGAAACTATATCAATTCCATGGCCGACAGTATGTCTGAATACCATAATCAGATGCAGTACAGTATAGACGAGGCCACAAACGATCTGCGCAAAACACTTAACCTTCTTGATGAACAGAATAAAGAACTTGATTCCGCTCTTTATCAGGCCAATGAAGCCTCCAAAATCAAATCAGAATTCCTGGCAAATATGTCCCACGAACTGAGAACCCCGTTAAACGGCATTATCGGTTTCGCCCAGCAGCTCTATAAGACACCATTAAAAACGAACCAGACAGATTATCTGCAAACAATAGAAAGAAGTGCCAAGAATCTTCTGAGTATTGTTAATAACATTCTTGACTTCTCCAAACTGGAAGCAGGTAAGCTGTCTTTCGAGGAAATACCTTTTTCTTTAAGAAAAGCATGCTATGAGACTGTTAATCTCCTCACTCCTACCGTTTATCAAAAAGGTATTGAATTAACCGTTAATATCGATCCTGATGTCCACGATTACGTTATCGGTGACCCTATACGTGTCGGCCAGATTCTGACAAACCTTCTCGGTAATGCCATTAAATTTACAAAAAACGGTAACGTAGCACTGAAAATCAGCCGAGCCGAACTTCAGGGAATTCCTTTCTCAAAAATCAATCTGGCTGTATCAGTACAGGATACAGGTATCGGTATTGAACCTGACAAACAGAATGTACTGTTCAAGCCTTTCACCCAGGCTGATTCCTCCATATCCCGCCGTTACGGCGGTACCGGTCTCGGACTTATTATTACCAGCCATCTTATTGAACAGATGGGCGGTAAAATTACCCTTCACTCAGAACCTGGTCAGGGTACCACATTTACCTTCAATATTATTCTTAACAAGGGTATTTCTCCGGTCATAAACATTAAGAGTCCTGAAGAAAAAGCCCTGGCTCACAACAAAGTGGTGGTTATTGAAAACAACACCTGGGTACGAGACTCCATCAAGAGTCTGTTATCCGAGCTGAACATGGATGTTATCACCATTTCTACAACCGGGGCCATCAATGCTCTAGCTTCAGCTGATAATCCTAAATACATAATCATCGGTCAGCCAAGTAATTTTGAATTCAACAGACTGCTTACCATATTTAACTCTATCAACCTTAATCAGGTTACTAAAGTTATTATTGCTGTGAATACCATGGACGAAAAGGTTCACCGTGAACTGCTGAATTTATCACCTAAGGTTGCCGTCCTTGTAAAACCGCTGACCACGGCTAAAATTGTGGAAGCCATGACTAGGACATCTGAATCAACCGGGACTAAACAGGACGATAATACTGCCGACAAGAAAACCCCCGATACTAACACAAATTCAGGTAGCACACCTGCTTTAGAAGACAGAAACACCGGCCATGAAACTTCAGACAGAAAGGATAATGCTCCTGAAGTCGGAAATCTGATTCCGGCATCCATTCTTGCCGTCGATGACAATCCAATAAATCTGTCTTTAATCAAAGCGCTGCTTAAAGACATCGTTACCGATGTCTATACCGCCATTGACGGCAATGACGCTATCGAAAAATGTATGCATACGGAATTTGATTTAATTTTCATGGATATTCAGATGCCTATCATGGATGGCGTAACAACCATGAAAAATATAAAAAAGACGCCTACCAATAAAGATACACCGGTTGTTGCCGTTACCGCTCTCGTGGTTAAGGAAGAACAGGAAAGATTTATTCGTGAAGGTATGGCTGACTATATGGCTAAACCGCTGGATGAGAAAATTTTACTGGACATGATCCATAAATACTGCGGTTCTAAGGCCGTATCCTTACAGATTACCTCCGCGAGTCAGACTGGAGGAGATAACACCGGGACGGAAAAAATCAATTCCGTTCAGGAGGACAATAAAAAAACTACAGATGATAAGAAAAAGAAGCACAAAAGAATAAAAGTCATCGATAGCCGAAAAAATGACGATAATTCCCGGAAAACAGATGCTTCAGGTAAGTCTGAACAAAATGCACCAAAGACAGCCCAAAATAATACAACCAGAAATACGGCACAGTCAGGTTCTCTGAAATCGACTGCTTCATCCGTAGACAGCAGAACCGGTACCGACACTGCCGGGTCATCCGTAAAAAAGTCTGCCCCGGAAGGTGTGAAATCAATCAGTAACAGCGCTCAATCTGGCAGTCAGAATAGCAACGTCCTGTGGACTGTCGATGACGCACTTAAAATGGCCGCCGGCAAGCAGCCTCTTGCTGTAGAAATGCTTGAAGGCCTTTATGCCAGCATTCCTGAGTTTGAAAAGAATTATCAGAAGCTTAAGGACAAGAATACACCTGATTTAGCCAGAGTTATTCACAAGTTTGCCGGTAGCGCCGTGTACTGCGGCATGCCGAAGGTTAAAGCCCTGTGCAATACTATTGAATCCATGCTGAAGGAGGGAACTGATGTCAGTGATATTGAACCGGAGATGCTAGAGCTCGAGGATATGTTAAATATTATCAAAGCCAATAAAAACAACTGGCTTAATTCTCTGAAGAGCCAAAAGAAATAAAAAAGACGGCGGATTATCATTAAATATGATAATCCGCCATGTAATTGAGTAATTATTTTTATAGCAGAACCGGAAGCATTATCCGGATCTCATCCGTTATTTATACATCACTGCATGCTGGAACAGAAGAAGAATTCAGATTTTCAGAGACCTGATTATCCACCTGTGGCTCCTGCTGATCTTTTGAGGTAATCCTGTCAGAAGAACATCCTTTTCTGTTCTTATCCTTCACACGTGATTTATTTGCTTTTTCTCTGCGATTCTGAAAACTATCCTTGAACGAATCTGCATATTTGACATCACTTTCAATATATTCAAGATAAAGCTTTCTGCTCATCAGTTCTCTGCCATTAAGAAGTGACTGAATATTCTGCCGGCAGATTCTCTTGGCGGCCCGCAATGATGACGGGGTGTATTTGCGTTCTAGAATATTCAAAAGATCTGCTCCGCGATATACTTCATCAACATTAATATTTGAACTGATTAAATCACTGTTTATCGGAATAAATCCTTTGTTTAATCTGTAGAGGTACCAGGTATGAGGATTTACTACCTTCTCACTGTCTGATTCGTGATAAAAATCAATGCCTACCCCCAGTTCCTCCATCATGGTCAACTCAAAATTACGCAAAGCCATTTCCACTTTACGTTCATCAAGCATCATATTCAGAGCTTCCGTATATGCTGAAAAAAGACCAGTACTGTCATCTTCAATTTTATACAGAAAATAAATGAGTTCATTAAGATACAACGCTGAAAAAAGGGTAGGCGGCAGAAAGGATATCTGTTTCCCTGCCTGTTCACATTCGACAAGAGTCTTTAATCCGTTATTCAATCCTTTAAGCGTAACTTTAATTGGGGTAAAAAGCTGAAGCATGGACTTTAAAGAGCTGCGTACATTTCTGGCACCTTTTGCTACAAACGAAATCCGCCCCATATCCATGCTGAGAGCATCGATAATAAGCGAACTTTCCTTATAAGGCACAGCTCTGATCACAAAGCATACTGTCTCACGACCGCGATTATTTGTATACAATTTAAAATTCCTAATAGTTAATACTATCAAGATTAAAAAAACATGATACTTAACTAATTATCCATGAAATCCATATATCCTAAAGATCTCAGTGCACGTTCATCATCAGCCCATCCTGATTTAACCTTAACCCACAACTGCAAAAAGACCTTTGATTCAAGCATGTTTTCTAAATCTTTTCTAGCCTCTGTACCAATGGTTTTTAATTTTTCACCACCGGCACCTATAATCATTTTTTTCTGACCTTCTCTTTCAACAAGAATAAGGCCGCTAATTTTGGTGGTACCATTAGGCTGAATCTTATATTCCTCGATCTCCACCGTCACACTGTATGGAAGCTCATCCCCGGTATATCGCATAAGTTTTTCACGAATGATTTCTGCAGCCATAAAACGGCTGGATCTATCCGTAATATAATCATCAGGGAAACAGAAATCACCTTCGGGCAGAACGTCTCTGGCCATTTTCTTGAGATTTTCCACATTTGTTCCCTGTTTGGCTGATACAGGAATGACATCTTTGAAATTCATCCTTCCGGCCAGTTTTTCCATTACAGGAAGCAGTTCGTTCTTATTCTGAACAGAATCAATTTTATTTATTACCAGAATAGTCGGAATATTACTCTGCTTAACCTTTTCGAGTACCATTTCGTCATCCTGATTCCACTTGGAACAGTCCACCACAAAAAAAATCAGTTCCACATTACCGATGGAGCTTTCAGCTGCCCTGTTCATCAGTCTGTTGATAGCTCTCTTTTCTTCCTTATGCAATCCGGGAGTATCGACATAAATAGTCTGATAGCTTCCTTCGGTATCAATGCCGACAATTCTATGTCTTGTTGTCTGCGGTTTTCTGGAGGTAATACTAATCTTCTGTCCTAAAATTTTATTTAACAGTGTTGATTTACCTACATTCGGTCTTCCCACTATAGCCACAAAACCACAGTGGGTATCAGATGATATTACATCATCCATTTCATAATTTAAATTCAAAAAATTACCTCTTATTAAATCTTATTCCTGCCAGCTGTAGGCAGAACTCTTTGACGTACTGAAAACGTCACGATCACAGGAAAAAACTCTTCCGGCATTTGCACATATTTCCGGCATCTTTTAAAGCGTCTCCGACTTTCAGCCACGGTGACCTGTAGACGGATAATCGTCAGGCATTATTTCGATTCTAGTACTGGCAGCAATGATAAAACTTTAGCTGTGACTTTCATTATGACCGGACCTGACAACGCCTCTTAACCTTATCCTGTCATGAAGCCGGCAACTATCTGCAAAAATAAAAAACTGACCTGCGTACCCATTATTTTTTAGCTTTTGAACAAATAGCCTGCAATGCCTTGGATGCAGCATTCTGCTCAGCTTTTCTTCTGCTTCTACCGTATCCTACGTATGCTTCATTAGGATTGTTTTCAAAGGTAAGTTTAACCGTAAAACTCTGATCATGATCATCGCCGGATATCTCCACCACACTGTACACAGGTAGAGGCTGATGCTTAGCCTGCAGATATTCCTGCAGCTGGGTTTTGGAATCCTTCTGATCATTACCCGGATGAATATCCTTGAGACGGGAATCAAACCAGGTAAGAATAAGTTTTCTGATTACCTCAATATCTCTTCCGCTGTCCAGATAGATAGATGCAATAATTGATTCAACGGCATCAGCAAGTACCGAATCACGACGGTATCCGCCGCTCTTCAGTTCGCCTGGGCCCATAATCAGATAATCACTGAGTTTGAATTCCTTGGCTATATCAGCGAGTGTAGGTTCCTTAACCAGTGATGAACGCATTCTGGTTAAATCCCCCTCCTGAACTTCAGGAAACTGCTCAAACAGCTTGTCAGCAATCACAAAGCCCAGTATTGAATCACCAAGAAACTCAACTCTTTCATTATGAATTAAGCCGGCGCTTCTATGAGTTAAAGCATTTTCTAGGAAACCAAGGTCTTTATATGTATATCCTAAGGATTTTTCCAACCTGAAATACTTTTCCCTTAAATCTCTACCCATGATCTATTTAAGACCTCCCAGTCTTCCAACTCTTAATCCGTCATCTGAGGTAAAACTGAGCCAGATCCCTACAGCTCTGCCTATCAGATAATCATCAGGAACAAAACCCCAGAAACGGCTGTCCCTTGAATGTTCACGATTGTCCCCCATCACAAAATAACTGCCTTCAGGAACAACCCATTCTCCATGACTCCTGCCATTCTGAACGAAGAATTTATCAGTAATTCTAACTGAAAAATCCCTCATTATTTGATGTGAATAGCCTAAAAGGTTCTCTGTACCGGTAATCCCGTATTCGCTAGGATAATTACTGTTGAAATTTTTCCACAGCTGTTTGTCTTCAGGATTAACATCAGCATGAACTTTTACCAGTTCACTGGAACCGGCTGCCTGAATGAATAACTCACCGCGTTCAAAAACCACCTTATCCCCGGGAAGCCCGATGATACGCTTTATATAATCTATCTTCGGATCCTCCGGATATTTAAACACCACTATATCCCCTCTCGCCGGAGATGAGGTTTCAATCCATATCTTGTTGGTCACTGGATTACGCAGGCCGTATCTGAATTTCTCCACAAGTACAAAATCACCACGCAACAGGGTAGGCATCATTGAAGCAGAAGGTATTCTAAACGGCTCATACGCAAATGTACGGATTACCAAAACGACCAGCAGTACCGGAAAACAGCTAGCCAGTGAATAGAAAAATCCGCCTGGATTTAAAATCTCCTCTTTTTCCTCTTTGGTTAGAGGAACTTCTCTGGAGCCTTCAACATTTTTCAACTCTGCCTTTCTCTGCGGGCGCAACACCAGCAGATCAGTAAACCACAGGATTGCAGTAACGGCAGTTAATATATATATAACTAAAGTAATAGTATTCACTTTTTACCTCTTAATCGCTACCTACCTGCAAAATAGCAAGGAATGCTTCCTGAGGTACCTGAACCTTACCCAAGGCCTTCATACGCTTTTTACCTTCCTTCTGTTTTTCCAAAAGCTTGCGTTTTCTGGTGATATCACCGCCATAGCATTTGGCCAGCACGTCCTTTCTTAACGCCTTAACTGTACTTCTGGCAACAATCTGACTGCCGATGGCAGCCTGAATAGCAATATCAAACATCTGTCTCGGAATAAGCTCTTTCATCTTTTCAACCAGCAGACGGCCCTTGCTTACTGCATTATCCTTATGAGTGATAATAGCCAGCGCATCAACTCTTTCCTGACTGATTAGAATATCCAGACGAACCATCTTGGCCGGTTCAAAACGTTTAAAACTGTAATCTAGAGAAGCATAACCGCGGGAAGTTGACTTCAGACGGTCAAAGAAATCAAGAACGACCTCAGCCATAGGTATTTCATAGGTAAGAGCCACCTGATTACCGTGATAAACCATGTTGGTCTGAATACCGCGCTTTTCCTGACAGAGCTGCATTACATTACCTATATAGTCAACAGGTGTCAGAATATTACATTCAGCAATCGGTTCTCTGATTTCCGCAATGTTACTTACCGGCGGAAGTGCGGCCGGAGAATCAATCCTCACAACTTCACCGTTGGTAAGCTGAATCTCATATACTACAGTAGGAGCAGTAGTAATCAAATCAAGATTATATTCCCTTTCCAGTCTTTCCTGAATAATTTCCATATGGAGCATACCAAGAAAACCGCAGCGGAAGCCGAATCCCAGCGCTGTAGAATTCTCCGGTTCAAAAAATAACGATGCATCATTGAGTGAAAGCTTATCCAATGCTTCTCTAAAGGCATCATAATCATCGGTGGAAATAGGAAACATTCCGGCATATACCTGAGGTTTAACCTTCTTGAATCCCGGGAGCGGTTCTTTAGCCCCGTCCTTGGCATTTGTTAAAGTATCGCCCACAGGTGCACCATGAATTGTCTTAATACCACAGACAACCCAGCCTACTTCACCGCAGGTAAGAATCTGCCGGTCAACAAGTTTCGGGGTAAATACACCGAGTCTGTCCACTCCCCAGCATACTCCTGTACTCATAACCTTTATCTTATCGCCCTTTTTAAGCTGACCGTTTTTAATACGTACAAGAGAAACAACACCGAGATAATCATCAAACCACGAGTCAATAATCAGTGCTTCAAGGCATCCGTCAGGATCTCCTTCAGGTGGAGAGATCTTTTCCACAATCTGTTCCAAAATCTCATCAACACCGACACCGGTTTTGGCTGAACATCTCACTGCTTCAGAGGCGTCTATACCGACAATATCCTCAATCTCTGCGGCTACCCTATCCGGATCTGCTGCAGGAAGGTCTATCTTGTTAAGTACCGGCAGAACCTCAAGATTAAGGTCTATAGCCTGATAACAGTTAGCTAGAGTCTGAGCCTCCACCCCCTGGCCGGCGTCAACAACCAGAAGAGCCCCCTCACAGGCAGCGAGAGAGCGTGATACTTCATAGGAAAAGTCAACATGCCCCGGAGTATCGATAAAATTAAGCTCATAAGTCTCGCCGTTTTTAGCTTTATAGTCCAAAGTAACTGAGCGGGCCTTTATGGTGATACCTCGTTCCCTCTCTATATCCATTGAATCGAGAACCTGCTCCTGCATCTCTCTTTCTGTCAAACCTCCGCATAACTGAATAAGTCTGTCTGAAAGAGTTGATTTTCCATGATCAATGTGAGCTATTATTGAAAAATTTCTAATATTATTCTTTATCATTCTTTAATTAATATCACGTCAGCCGGGATTTCAAATATTCTTATTCTGTGCACCTTGTATGATTCATCAGAACTGTCACGGCGGGATGTTTGCGCTCTGACAGAACTGCTGTCAGGTGGCCGTTTCCCCTGAATTACACATCTGATATCTAGGGATAGCCTATAGATTATGAATCATATGCACAATATATAAAACCTGTTATGTTTAAAGTTACAAAAAACTCTTTTCGGCATTATACATTATTTAATGATTTTTTGTTGAGTTACTGCATTGAGTGTTTAACGGCAGAATTCCAAGCATTTTCGGATTCCAGATGGTTTTTCCCAGTATTTTTGCCAGAACAGCGGCTGTAAGAAAACCGAGAACCAGACCGATAAAAGCACCAATCATGGCAGCAATGTCTGAATTGCTGTTCTGAGAAAAATACACTCCTAGTCCGGAACAGCAAATGATAAAAAGCAGGGGGATCCCGTAGGCGATAAACGCACCAAGAAGAAGTGAACGTTCGGGGATACCGACTCTTACTACCTGATTAATCTCCGCCCCGCATGTATTTTTCAATAAAAAAACCGCCTGGGACTGAGGTTTTGAAAATAATTCAGGAACACAGTCATCTGATTTTTCCTTACATCCTCCGCAGAGCCCGGCAGTACCGTACTCACAGGTGACATAACCGTCACCGCTTTTTGATATTACCAGCGCCAGTTTTTCCACATAGGAATTGTTAGAAGTCAATTTCGACACTATTCATCCCCGCTTCCGGATGTTTGGGACTCAACATTAGCAGCATCTGTCTCCGTATAGGATTCGGCTATCTTTTCCTCTTCTTTCAGCAGAAGATCACCTACAACTATAACTTCATAATCGCCGTATGTATGTCTTAACAGGTTAACCGGTCCCTGATTAACCACCGGGAATTCCCGGGCATCCATGGTTTTAATCCGGTATACGGAAAAATCCGCCAGTCCGTCACTGTAGAAAAGGTGGTCTGCATGTACATCAGAGTCAGTAAGTTTCACAGTCTCGGAATAGATCAGACTAAAACCGCTGGGAATATATTCCAGTCTCCAGGAAAAATTACTTTGTCTTCTTTTCGTACCTTTGAAACTGTCAGCTGAATCATTTCTTCCCGTAACGTCAGCTTCCGGCACTGTCGCTTCGCTTATATTCTGAATAATCTGATTCGGGGTGTCTCCATATATGTAATGAGTGGCCAGATAGCACTCAATTATCATACCGTTATCAGGACTGATAACATCCACCTGCAGCAGAACGTTGGTAGTTTCATCCAGATAAAGCATGTAACCGTACAAATCACTGTGCTTAGAATTAAGTCTTATGGCAAGAACATTCCTGCCGGCAATACGGTTACGGCCTGTAACTACGGGGACGTAGTTACTGTAGAGATGAGCCAGATTGATTTCATTAAATCTGCCCAGCAGGAAATGATGCCTGCCGCTTTTTACAACATCAGGTCTCTCCCCTGCCTTAAAATAGACGACCTTGTCACCAACGGTGAAGTATCCCATCGGTATACCGTTAAGATACATCCAGTGACTGTACTGTTTATCATTTACCACCCCGTGGGAAAAAATAACAGGTTCACTTAAAGCCGATGTCTGTTTCACAAAAAAAAGCTCAAAATTTGACTGTCTGTATGCCTGTTGCATTTTTTCCAGCCATACTTTTGCATCAAGTCCGGGATTTACGCTTTCATCAGCTCTTAAATCGGAAAAAGGCAATACTGCCATTAGCAGTACTGCCATTATTACTTTAGTTCCAAATATTTTCACTTGATTACTTTTCCTGAGACACCTTTCTTCTCACAGAATCATGATCATTCAGTAAAGCTTCCAGAGTGTTTACTTCATTGATTTTTTTCTGTTTATACTGTTCAGCCTGTTGAGCAGAAACATTGTCCGCAGCCGCCAGTACCTTTTCATTTACAATGTTCTTATCAATAACAGATGCGGTTTTACCTGTATTGTCAATATCCAGCTTAAGACCGTTATCATCTGAAACCAGTGTATTGCTCACAGGAGCAATGCTCATATTACTGTTTGATATGGAGTTTTCATTAAAGTCGGAATTATTATCCTTAGGCAGATACTGCACCCCGAACACACAGATACAGGCTATAGTGGCGGCAACAGCCAGTCTGCCGAGAGACCCCCAGAAATCTGAAGCATTTGCGGCCTTTCTTTCGTAGATATCAGCCTGATCTACCTGCTGAGACCTGTTTTCCTGCTGTACGTTTCCGGCAGCCGGAACGGCAATGGAAATGTACTGAGGTTCCTGAGCAAGTCTTGATACCAGCCCCTCGCTGAATGATTTCATATCCACGCCCTTAGGCAGTTCATCACGAACGACTGCTCTCTGAAAAGTATACTCATCCCACTTAGCCATTACTTCTTCGTCGCCCATCAGTTCCAGCAACTGTTCATCTGATAATTTTTCGCCGTCCAGAAAAGCAGAAAGAAGCTCAAACTTATTTTCACGGATAGTCATACACATACCCCAGTTATTTTCTCATTCCAGAATTGTCTGATAAATATTTATCAATTATTTCTCTTGCCCTGAAAATACGTGATCTGACGGTGCCTACGGGACAATTCATCACAACTGCGATATCCTCATATGACATTTCATCAATCTCACGTAAACAGATAGCCTGACGAAGATCTTCGGATAAGGATTCCAAAGCTTTCATTATCAGCTTTCTCGCATCCTCTCCAACCATAATACTTTCAGGATTATCAATATCATGAAGCCTTTCAGAACCGTCATAGGATTCAATTTCAGGGGTATCCACATCTACCGCCCTAATCTTGTTGGCACTGCTAGACACATAATTCATGGCTGTATTCACGGTTATACGGTATAACCACGTATAAAACGCACTCTCCCCCCTGAAATCAGCCAGTGCTCTATATGTCTTGATAAAAGCCTCCTGAGCTATATCCTGCGCATCATCCGGATTGGATACATATCTTTGGGCAATACCTATAACTTTATATTGATATTTTTTAACAAGCAGATCAAAAGCCTGTTTTTTCCCTTGCTGAACCAACCTGACAAGTTGTAAATCAGCATCCTGTTCACTCATAAGATAGTTACCCTAAATACCATCTCCGTGTCATGCTCATTATGTAAGACCGGAGTTTCCGTTAAAAGTTCAGTTATATTATTTTTACTATACTGAAAAAGAATACTTTTGTGCGAATTGTTGCACTTTTTCTTAAAACAGTTCGTATATTTTAACATACAAATTTAATAATCCTTAATAATCTGTACATCTGTTTAACTATTTATGCATACAGTCATTTCTTTGTACCTCTGCAGGAAAATATTCTGAAAACTTAACGGCTGCTACCAGTATTTACTTATTTATCTCCGTTACCACACATATTGTCACCGGTTCTCACAGAAAAACTGTTTTCTGCACCGCGGAAAAAAGAATGAAACCGCTATTTTTTTCCGTAAACGGATATCAGAGAGCACTCTTTATATAATTCCCCCTCAAGTGTGGTAAAATCATATTGATAATTTACTGCGGGAACAAACAGGATAAACTATACGTGGATGATATTGTCTGCCTACAGAAACAGAAATCAGACGTCATAGCCATGCGAATCCCGATTTAGGAGAATATAATAATGAGTGAAAATATCGAACACAGTTGTGACGTTCTTGTTATAGGCAGCGGTGCAGCCGGACTCTCCCTGGCTCTTTGTCTGGCCAAAGAAGCTAAAGTTATAGTTTTATCAAAATCAGAACTGAGTGCTGGTTCTACAAATTATGCTCAGGGCGGTATCGCCGGTGTATACAATACAGCTGACGACAACGACTCTGTTGAAGAACATATTGAAGATACCAAAATTGCCGGCGGCGGGCTATGTGACCCGGATGCAGTGGAATTCACCCTGCGCAACGCGAAGTCCAGCATCGCCTGGTTAATAGAACAGGGCGTGCCCTTCGATGAAAAAGAGGAGGAACCTACAGATGAACAGTCTCCATACCACCTGCACCGTGAAGGCGGACACTCCCACAGAAGAATATTCCATGCTGCCGACCACACAGGTCACACCATTCAGGAGACATTAAACCAGCGAGTTCTGGAACATCCTAACATTACCGTTCTCGATCACCATAACGCCATTGACCTGATAACCACAAGAAAACTGGATCTCGCAGGCAACCGTGTACTGGGGGCGTACGTTTTCAATACCGTTTCAAACAAAGTTGAAACCATCAAGGCAAAATTCGTAGCTCTGTGTACAGGCGGTGCTTCAAAGGTTTATCAGTATACCTGCAATCCTGAAGTAAGTTCTGGTGACGGTATTGCCATAGCATGGCGTGCAGGCTGCCGTGTTGCAAATATGGAATTCAACCAGTTCCATCCTACAACCCTTTACAATCAGAAGGATCGTAATTTTCTTCTGACTGAAGCTCTTCGCGGCGAAGGCGCCCTTCTTAAAAGACCTAACGGCACCCGTTTCATGGATGACTATGACCCTCGAGGAGAACTTGCCCCTAGAGATATTGTTGCAAGAGCCATTGACCATGAAATGAAAAAACTTGGTGTGGAGTGCATGTATCTCGACATAAGTCATAAGACACCGGAATTTATCCGCAAGCATTTCCCTACAATTTACGAAAGATGTCTTAAAGCTGGCATAGATATGATTCATGAACCTATACCTATTGTTCCGGCCGCCCATTTTACCTGCGGCGGCGTTATGGTTGACCGCAGAGGCAGAACCGACCTCGAGTGTCTGTATGCTGTAGGAGAAGTTTCGTATACCGGGCTTCACGGAGCCAACCGTCTGGCATCAAATTCCCTGCTGGAATGCGTGGTATACGGACAGGCAGCGGCAAAGGATATTCTCGGACGACTCCCTCTGGCCATTGATCCGCCGGCCATCCCGGCATGGGATGAGAGTCAGGTAACGGATGCAGATGAGGAGGTCATCATTCAGCACAACTGGCACGAACTGAGATTAACCATGTGGGATTACGTCGGCATTGTCCGTACCGATAAACGTCTGGAACGAGCCATGCACCGCATCAAACTACTTAAGGATGAAGTTAATGAATTCTATTCAAACTTCCGTGTATCCAGCAATCTGCTTGAACTTAGAAATCTGCTTCAGGTGGCTGAACTGATTGTACGTTGCGCCATGAAGAGAAAGGATTCCGTAGGTCTTCATTACAATGTAGACCATCCTAACAAACCTGACGTTTACAAACCTACAATTCTGTCTCCGTTTGAAAGCAGCAATTAATCTTTTTAGACAAACGTCATAAAATGAGAAAAAGCCTGGGGATACACTATCAGGCTTTTTCTTTGTCACAGGAAACAGACTTTATTTTTATCGACATTGCTATCCATCCGCAAGCACTCTCCCTTCAGAAGTTTCAATCACCTTCAACTGACATCCATACACCTCACTCAAAAATGCCGAATCAACCTCTCTGACACATCTTTCTGTCATAATGCCTCCCGGCATAACAGCAAACACCTTATCATCATCTCTCAACGAAAGAACAACATGAGGCCGGTGAGTAACCATTGCTATCCCCTTATGCTCCTCGTAGGCCAGCCTTCTTATAACCTGATAGAACTCCCTGGCTCTTTTAATATCCAGACTGGCATCAGCCTCATCCACAAGAATAAATTCAGTATCCTGCATAACAGCTCTGGCCATATTAACTACTGCCAGTTCACCGCCGCTTAATTTGTCTACTGAGCGGTCAGCAAGTTCAGCAATTCCCCATGACGTCAGAAGTCTAAGCGCCCGTTCCCTTATATTTTTATACCCTGTGGATAAACCGGCAAACGGATTTATAGAATCAACTCTCCCCATTGCCACCACCTCCAGTACCGACATAGGGATATTAACATTAAAGAACTGGGGAACATATGCCATAATTCTTGACCTTCTGGAAAGAGACATCGAATCAAGAGGCTTTTCACCGTAAAAAAGCCGTCCCTTTTTTAAATCAACAAGTCCCAGTACTGTCTTCAGCAATGTAGTCTTACCACAGCCGTTAGCTCCCAGAATAAGATGAATTTTACCAGTGTTCAGCGATATCTCCCCGTGAACGCCATTAACCGTTGTAATGTTCCCTTTAATTATTGACATGATGTTAGTGATTCTCTTTATAAATTTACTACCATGAGGAATCATCTGCTGTATCAGAATAATCCCTTCTCAGGATACACACTATTTTCTCAGGTCTAATGTCTGAGATTTCTGGCCATAATCAGCAGAAAAACAGGACAACCGATGATACCTACCAGAATCCCCACTGGTATTTCCACCACAGTAAAAGCTCTGGAACAGAAATCGGCAGTAAGCATAAAACAGGCCCCCATTAAGGCGCTTAAAGGCAACATAATTCTGTTGTCACCCCCCACCCACATTCTTGACAGATTAGGAATAATTAAAGATACCCATCCTATTATGCCAGCGACAGCCACGGTGCTGCATACGCATAGAGATGCCAGGAACAAAGAAAACAGGCATAAAAAAACAACCCTGATTCCCTGAGTTTCCAGCACATCAAGAGGTAATGCCAGAAGATTCATTTTTCCTGACATAATAAACATTCCCAGAGATGTCCCTCCGCCGAACACCAGTAGAAGAAGCATATCATCATAATTTAGACCGTTCAGTGACCCCATCAGGAACGTGGTAATTCCAAGCATGGTGCTTTCTTTCGGCATGAAGTAATGCAGAAGGTTTATTACAGCTACAATGAGGGATGATAAAAGAATCCCTGTAAGAATAAGTACCAACTGATTAAGCCCTCTGCCTTTACCTATAATTCTGGATATCAGAACACAGAAGGCTGTGATCAGACCACCGGTAACAAGCCCGCCAAGAGGCAGCCACCATTCCTGAACACCTAAGAAAGCGCTTAAAATTATCCCCAGTGCAGCACCGCTAGTTGCTCCGAGAAGATCCGGAGAAACTAGCGGATTCTGAAAAACCGCCTGAAATACGGCTCCAGAGAGAGACAGCATGGCACCAATTAAAACTGTGCAGATTATTCTAGGCAGTCTTATCTCCCAAAAGACAGCAGCCATTTCGTCACTCTGCCACGGAAAACACCAGGCCATATCTGCCGTACCCATTAATGATGACAGCATCAGGATTAAAATAAACCAGCCGAATAAAAGTATGAATTTAGTAGTGATGACCCAATAATTATGCACTTGATCTTCCAATAGTTTTACTGCAACAAAGCATTATCCTGTTAATCTATAATATAAAATTATCAATACATAATGCCAGCTGTACACGCTTTTATGTCAAATTATTCTTAAAAATTCAGCCTTGTTAAAATTAACGGACAATAAATAAAAAAGCAGGCCTCCTCAGAGAGAATTCCTGCTGTATATGCTGAATACCATCAGAAGATACATCCATCTTCTCAGGTCTTCGGAAAAACGGTTCCGGCAGACGGCATCGACAGAACGGCTTTTCAACCGGTTAGTTGGCGTCTTCCACCTCTTCGATTGCTTCAAACGGACATTCCGCTTCACAGGCACCGCATTCAGCACAGAGTTCAAAATCTATTGTAAATACATCCTCATTCTGTTCATCGGGATGGATAGCTCCACATGGACAGACTTCTGAACATGAACCGCAACCGGTACATTTCTCATGATCAATTTTAAACATTAAAAAAACTCCTCATAAATTATCTTATTATTTATATACTTACGACTGTTCCTAAATACAACAGTGTAACTGGCCCGGCCTCCAGCTAAAGCTAATAAACCTCCGCCCGGAGACATAAAAAAGAGTAAATAAAATTATCGAATTTTAATATATATAACGAAGGTAGGCAATACCGCCTTGAAATAAACCATTATCGAAATAAATAACAAAAAAGGTATCCGCCAAATGACAGATACCTGTTAATAGCAATTACATTATCTGAGTATTATTCAAATACAATATTAGCCATTTCATCAGAACCTCTGACGCCCTCAGCCAGTTTGATCATCAGACGTACTTCGTTTTCAGAATCGGCGAAGTGGAGAGCATTATGGTAACTGATAATACCCTGCTGGTAAAGTTCAAACAGGCTTCTGTCGAAGGTTGTCATACCTTCATCAGGAGACTTAAGCATGATTTCCTTTAACTTATAAAGCTCATTCTTCTGCAGACAGTCGGACACGGTAGGAGTATTCACCAGAATATCAAATGCCGCACGTCTCCCACCTGATGTAGTTTCAATCAACTGCTGTGCAATAATAGCCTTCAGGTTAACTGAAAGGTCGAACAGCATCTGACGCTGATTGCTTTCAGGAACCAGATGGAGAATACGGTCAATTGCCTGGTTAGCGTTGTTAGCATGCAGAGTTGCAAGTACAAGGTGACCGGTTTCCGCAAAGCTTAATGCGAATTCCATGGTCTCCTTGGAACGAATTTCACCGATAAGGATTACATCAGGAGCCTGACGCAGTGCTGATTTCAATGCAGCATCAAAGCTCATGGTATCTGTTCCGACTTCACGCTGGGTAATCAGAGATCTCTGATGATGGTGAACATATTCGATAGGGTCTTCGATGGTAAGAATATGACCGTCGGAATTCATATTACGATGACCAATCATTGCCGCCTGGGTTGTAGACTTACCGGCACCGGTAGCACCAACAAACAGCAGCAGACCACGGTCCTCCATAACCCATTTGGTAAATGATGGAGGAAGGTGAAGTTCATCAGTGGTAGGAATTCTTTCCACGATACGACGGAATACGACACCAGGATTATTCAACTGCCAGAAGCAACTTACACGGTAACGTCCGAGTTCAGGACGGTAAATAGCGAAGTTTGCTTCTCTCTCGTTAACATACTGTTCCTGAAGGTCTGGACGTTCTAAAAGAGTTTCCTGAACAAATTCCAAAACCTGATCATAGGTAAGCTTACCCGGTTCAATCGGAGTAAGGTGACCGTCAAGCTTTACTGCAGGCTCAAGATCCACTGTTAAGAAGAGGTCTGATGCCTTGTTTTCATTCATGAATTGAAGATATCTATCTATCTTTAAGGGCTGATTATGTGCGTGTGTCATTTACTGCTTCTCCCGTTAACCAACAATTGAGTTAGGATCCTTTGCCTTGGACTTAGCTTCAGATACACTGATAACGCCTCTTGCCACCAGTGACTTCAGGTCGGCATCCAGAGTCTTCATACCATGCTGAGCACCGGTCTGAATCATAGAGTACATCTGGGCAATCTTATCTTCACGAATAAGGTTACGAATTGAAGGAATACCGATCATTATTTCATGTGCAGCGACTCGACCACCGCCGTTTTTCTTCATCAGAGTCTGTGAAATAACCGCTCTTAATGATTCTGAAAGCATTGAACGCACCATGTCCTTTTCAGCGCCAGGGAATACGTCTATGATACGGTCAATTGTCTTTGCTGCGGAATTGGTATGCAGAGTACCGAACACCAGATGACCGGTTTCTGCAGCTGTTAATGCCAAACGAATTGTTTCAAGGTCTCGCAATTCACCTACGAGGATAATATCAGGGTCTTCACGGAGTGCTGAACGGAGAGCATTACTGAATGATTGGGTATCACGGTGTACTTCACGCTGGTTAACCAGACAGTTCTTATTCTGGTGTACGAATTCGATAGGGTCTTCGATTGTCAGGATATGACTGTGCTGGGTTTCATTAACATAGTCAACCATCGCAGCCAGTGTTGTTGATTTACCAGAACCGGTAGGTCCGGTAACAAGAACAAGACCTCTAGGATAGCTGGCGATTTTCTTGAATACTTCCGGACAGTGCAGTTCTTCCAGAGTAAGAACCTTTGAAGGAATGGTACGGAATACTACCGCCATACCTCTGTTCTGATTGAATACATTCACACGGAAACGAGCCAGTCCCTTAACTTCAAAAGAGAAGTCACATTCCAATGTTTCTTCAAATTCCTTACGCTGAAAGTCGTTCATGATATCATAAACAAGGTTATGAATAGTGGACACGTCAAGTGGAGGCATATCATTTACTTCCAGACTAACACTATCTGTAACCTTCAACTTTCTCATATCGCCATCAACACGAATCATTGGTGGCACACCAGCTGACAAATGCAAATCTGATGCATTATTCTTTACACCATAATGCAATAAATCTAAAATATCCATGTGTAATCTCTCTTGTGAAGACCTTAATTCAATTGCAACATTACAATATTATAATTGTTTAAAATTGGTTAAATCAGAATACAATTCTATAAATAATATGAGCACAATACAAGAAAACGTTATAAATATACAAGAATTAATTTTAAAATTTGCTAACTTAGCCAAACGAACAGCATCTGAAATTAAACTTTTGGCCGTCAGCAAAACAAAGCCTGTGGAAAATATCATAGATGCATACAATGCCGGACAGCGACACTTCGGTGAATCCTATGCCAAAGAGGCGGAAATAAAAATCCCTGAACTGAAGGAAAAGGGATATAAGGACATTATCTGGCATTTTATCGGCCCAATTCAGTCAAACAAAACAAAAATTATTGCTGAATACTTTGATGTTGTTGAAAGTGTTGATCGCATCAAAATCGCCCGCAGACTGAGTGAGCAGCGTCCATCTGGCATGCCTCCGCTCGAGGTATACATTCAAGTCAATATCAGTGAAGAACCTCAGAAATCCGGATGCTCTTTTTCAGAAATTGACGAAATCGCGGACTACATCCGCAGCACAGACAATCTGATTCTCAAAGGATTAATGGGGATTGCAGAAAACACTACTGACAGCAGAGAAATAGTTTCACAGTTCTCCAAACTCGCAGCAAAATTCAATGAAATGAAAAAGACAGATACCGGTATCACCGAGCTTTCTTTAGGAATGACCGGCGATATGCAGGAGGCAATCCAGTGCGGCAGTACGGAAATCCGCATAGGAACAGCAATATTCGGAGCAAGAGAATACCCTGAACATAAATGATTTTTTTAACTGGTTCCGATTCCGCATACCTTTATGAAAAAGCCGGGGATGAAAATGTACAATCCCGGAATGCGAACATCAGAATTATGAGTAATACAGTTTCAAACAAACTTTGATACAGAAAAAGGACACTTTTATATGAAGCACCATAACATTACCTTTATCGGCGGCGGCAACATGGGAAAAAGCCTAATTAAAGGCATTATTAACGCCGGCTACCCTACAGAAAAAATCACCGTCTCCACCCCTTTTGCAGAAGAAGTTGCTAAACTTAAGGAAACTTTCGGTATCAACGGAACCACCAGCAATCCGGAAGCGGCCAAAGAAGCCGATATTGTAGTAATGGCAGTCAAGCCGCAGATGATGCATGATGTTTTGACTGAATTTTCCGGTTCAGGAATTGATTTCAGCAATAAACTGATTATATCAATCATGGCAGGCGTAACCACTTCCAGAATAGCAGAACTGGTTCCTGGTCTCACCAGAATCGTCAGAGTGATGCCTAACACCCCTGCACTTATAGGCCTCGGCATGGCTGGTTTATACCCGGCAGCCGGTGCAACCGAAGATGACAGAGTTTTTGCCGAAGAACTTTTAAGTTGCTGCGGTAAAACAGTATGGGTTCAGTCTGAGGAAGGTATCGATAATATTACAGCTCTCTCCGGCAGCGCTCCGGCATATTTCTTCCTCTTCATGGAATGTATGGCGGAAAAGGCCAAAGAATACGGATTCAGCGAAGAACAGGCCAGAACCATTCTTGAGCAGGTTGCTCTAGGTTCTGCTCAAATGGTAATCAAAAATCAGGATAAAACCATTGCTGAGTTAAGAGAAGCCGTTACATCAAAGGGCGGTACAACTTATGAAGCCCTGAAGGTATTCAATGAGAGCAATCTGATGGAAACAGTCTCCAAAGCTCTGGATGCATGTAAAAACCGCGCTGAAGAGATGTCTAAACAGTTCTAACAGATTTTTCTGAAAAATAATCCTGTAAAAAAGCCGTTAACTCCCATTGTTAACGGCTTTTTCAGATAATCAAGTCATCCCTCAGACACCGTTCACCGTTAAATCAACTTTTATCATTGTCATTCACCAGAGCTTTCAAAATGTCCGGAATAACTCTGTAGTTTCTGATTTCCACAGTTTTATGTTTACTGGTCTCACCTTTGACTATCGATACATTACTTTTAGCGGTTTTAAATTCGCCGGCTAGAAACTTGCAGATATGGGCATTTGCCTTACCATCAACCGGAGGTGCTGTAATAGCGACTTTTACCGTCTCCCCGTATATACCTACTATAGAATCACGACTTGACTTCGGCACCGCCGTCACTGTCATGATTATCATATCTTCCTTAACCGTAATTACTGCCAAAACCGACCTCTTTAGTTTAATAAAACCACGTATTTTTCAGCCGGCGTACACCGGCCCATCCGTCAAAACTGAATTTTGGAAAAGAACCTGAAAACAGCCGGCATAGCATACTGATCTACAAATGTCATTAACAGGAAAACTGCCAGAAATGACAGAGATATAACCCCGATTCTCGGAATAAATCTGTCAAACGGGGCAATAAGCGGCTTTAACATGGTTAACAGATAATAATTTATCCCGATAAGCTTTGGAATCCAGCTCAAAACAGCTGTCACAATAAGCAGAATAATCAGAACCTCAACTATCCCCCATGCCAGAAAAACCAGATTTAAAATAAACAGCTGTATAAGACTGCCAATCCAACCGGACAGATAGAAGAATACGCAAAGCCCTAATTCGGCGGAAAGTAACATGTTCAACAGCGATGCCACACTGATATCACCGGCTGACATATTATTAAACAGTTTGTTAAAGGGCTTGGTTACAATAAACAGGAACTGACTGAACCTGTGGTAATAATTACAACCGGAATACTGAACCAGAAAACGCAAGAAAAAGATTATCGCTGGAAGCATGAAAACGAACATCAGCGGATAATTTGCAAGTAGAACAGGCATACTATTTTCCTAATTTATCATTTTATCTGCGATGGTTACTCTATCCGGAGAAAACCATCGCCCCCGCACAATATGATACTTATTCTGCTACTTGTTGTCCTCAGAAACGGTACCGGCATTTTCGTTCTTTTCTTCAGATCCGCTTCCGGCGGTCTCCTGATTATCTGACTGCTTGTCATATTCACGAATAAAACCGTTGGCCTTATCCATATTATCAATACAGTCCTTCATATCCTGTCTAAGCTGTCTGGTAACCATTTTGACGCCCTTTCTGTCAAGATTATCCACTGTCACAGGAGGCAGAGACTTGATAGTCACGGTGCCATTATCCCATCTGTTCAAATCTATCTTATATGAGGAAATAGCAAAAGGAAGGATCTTTACTCCGGACTGATTGGCAATATTTACCGCACCATTCATAAAAGGCTGAATTCCCTTTCCTTTTGAGCGGTGACCTTCAGGGAATATCCAGATGGACTTCTTTTTCGTTTTAATAATTTCAGCAATCTTCAGAATTTCATTTCCGCCCTTCGATGACTTGCTTCTATCAATAAAAATATTACCTGAAAGATAAAACAGCAGGCCGAATATAGGAGTCCACATCAGACTCTTTTTTCCGATACAGGCGATGCCCGGCTGCGGAATATCCGCCATAACAATAATATCCCAGTTATACTGATGGTTTCCCACAAATACCGCAGGCATCTCCTCTCTGATTGCCTTGACATCTATCTGACTGTCCACCTTTATACCGATGGCCCAGCGAGCACAGCGAAGCATCTGGGTCAACCAGTATATATTACCTCTGTGCCCCGGTCTGCAAACACATACTATCAAACCAAAAATCAGCCACAGCAGAGCAAGTATCAGCAACAATACTATGCGAAAAACTAATATCATACGACTTTCCTAAATCTAATATAAACCGGTTTTTATATTCAGGTTTACGGTTAAAATAATAAAAAAACAATCCGGCTAGATCCTAGCACAAATATGCAGTCTAAGAATCAATATTTTTTTCTGATTCATCATTATTGTCTGTTTCTGTCTGTACGGCTGTTTCTGCTACTGTTTCTCCGGCAATTCTTTCGATATAACTCACCTTCTGTAATCCGCGTGGAAGCGTCAGTCCACGACGGCCTCTCTCATTCTTATAGTTGTCAATTTCAGAAGGATTAACCGTAAAATGACGCTTGCCGGCATATATAACAGCCGAATCCTTAGGTGAAAGAACAGTATACGCCACCACAAACTCCTCTCTGTTCACAGACTTGTCTGTAGGGATATTAATCATTCTATTCCCCTTTCCCTTAGAGAGACGTGGCAGTTCACTTACCTTAAAAATCAGCATCTTACCTATGTTTGAAATAATCAGACACAGAGAATTTTCAACATCACTTACAACTACCGGTTTCAACACTCTGGCATTTTCAGTCACACTGATAAATCCCTTACCGTTGGTAGTACAGCTGAGCATATCTCCAAAAGTACAGACGAAGCCGTATCCGGCATCAGTGGCAACCAGACAGAAGTCTGTCTCACTGCCGCATACTGCCGCTACAACAGTCTCATTAGGCTCCAGAGCAAATTTACTGGTTAATGGCTCCCCCTGACTTCTTGCCGAAGGCATGGAGCTGACATCCATTGTGTATGCCTTTCCCTTGCTTGACAGGAATACCACCTGCATATTTGACTTGCAGTATACCGAATCAAGATATTCATCCCCCTGCTTGTATGATAGAGTCTGAGGATTATCAATATATCCTTTAGCTGCCCTTATCCACCCCATCTTGGAAAGAACCACGGTCGTAGGTTCAGCAGGAGTTAAATCCTTCTCGGAAATAATTCTGGCCTCTTCCCTTTCGACAATAGGACTGCAACGATCATCACCATACTCTTCGGCAGTAGCCTTCAATTCCTTTTTCAACAGATTTTTAAATTTAACAGCTGACCCCATCAGTGCCTCAAGATGCTCTTTCTGCGGCAGAAGTTCATTTTTCTCGCTAAGAAGCGCCATTTCAGAAATTCTGGCAAGCTGTCGCAACTTGGTTTCAAGAATATATTCAGCCTGAACCTCGGACAGATTAAATCTCTCTATGAGCTTCTGTTTAGGTTTTTCCTCCTCCCGGATAATCCTTATAACCTCATCAATATTCAGAAATACCGTTAAAAGTCCGTCAATCAGATGAATTCTGTCATTTATCTTCTCTAATCTGGTGACGATACGTTTTCTTACAGTTTCCTTGCGGAATTCCAGCCATTCACCAAGAATAACCGGCAAAGACTTCACTGCCGGATTGCCATTAAGTCCGAGAATATTAATATTTATGGCATAGCTCTTTTCCAGATCCAGTTTGGGCAGAGCAAAAAGGTGAGACATCATTTTATGAACATCTACACGATTTGATTTCGGTACCAGTACAATACGGCAGGTGGCTGATGTCTCATCTCTTATGTTGCTGAGCATCGGCAGCTTTTTGGCATTCATCATTTCAGCTATTTTAGCTACAATGTCACCTCCTCTTGCCTGATATGGCAAATCAGTGATTACCACCTCTCCTTTTTCCACCTTGTATACAGCACGCATACGTATACTGCCTTTTCCTGTTTCATAGATTTTTTTTAACTCGGATACAGGAGTAATGATTTCCGCTCTGGTAGGGTAGTCAGGCCCCTTGACGAAGTTCATTAGTTCATCAACTGTGGCATCAGGGTGATCGAGCATGTATATGCAGGCATCAGCGACCTCTCTAGCGTTATGCGGAGGAATATTCGTCGCCATCCCCACAGCAATACCTGATGTACCATTTAACAATATATGAGGAAGTCTTGCCGGAAGATATTTCGGCTCCTGCATTGAACCGTCAAAATTCGGAATATAATCGGTACAGCCTTGACTGAGCTCTGACAACAGTACTTCGGAAAATTTGGATAATCTCGCCTCTGTATAACGCATGGCAGCATACGAATTAGGTTCTTCAGGATGTCCCCAGTTTCCCTGACCATCCACCAAAGGATAACGATAGGAAAAATCCTGAGCCATCAGCACCATTGAACCATAGCATGATGCATCTCCGTGAGGATGATACTTACCCAGTACATCACCCACAGTTCTTGCAGATTTCATAAATTTTGAAGAGGCACTTAATCCAAGTCTGTCCATGGCATAGATGATACGACGCTGAACAGGTTTTAATCCGTCAGAAATATGAGGCAGTGCTCTGTCCCTTATTACAGCCATTGCGTAATTAAGATATGCCGACTCAGCAAAATTCTCTAAAGGGAGCTGTTCGACCCCCTCATAACTCATTTTTTTATCATCCATAAGTCTGCTTTTCCACTAGATTAATCAATACCGGCCTGTCTGTATTTTTCAATAATGTGCATCAGTTACAGCTCTACCGCTGTATAAACCGTATATAACAAGAATAACGCTAATTATACCTTATGTAATAGAATATTAAATCAGGCTATTTTTAAAACCTTTAAAGATACAGGCAGGCGTATTCACCGAAACCACCTGTCATCTGCTATGCAGCAATGCATAAATCAAAGGCTGCCATCATCAGCCCCCCGTTGAAAACGACTATAAAAAAAACAAATGATTACTTCTCAAATCATATTTACAATAAATTGTCTTATTTGACATTCAAATATCTTATAATGTCGCACTTAACATGTAATGACGATTTATTTAAAATACTGTTATATGTCAAAATAACAAGAAGTTAAAAAAAACAAATATCATGAAGCATTCCCGTTTTGGTTTATCCGTTATGAAAGTTTCTGCTGACATTTTCTTAAAATCCCTTTTAGCAGTCAGCTTACTGTCAGTCCATGCCTCGGCTAAAGAGGACACCACCATCGCAGGAACAAGTCTGCCGTACTCCGTTTTTATAGAGGCACTACTGGAATCCCCTGAATATGATGAACTCACAGACTATACCAAACTTAATACTGTTCATCTTCGTATTCTGCCGGGCTCTGTTCCGTCCGTCCATAAAAACAGCGGTTTAATTGACAAGGTAGTGGTTAAAAAATCAGTTTACCGTATCTACCTCTATAAGGATAACAAGGTGGTTAAAACGTACTTCATAGCTCTGGGAGCCAATCCAAAAGGGCACAAACAGTATGAAGGAGACAAGAGAACCCCGGAGGGAACGTATATCCTTGATTATGTTAAGCAGAATTCCAGATTCTATAAATCATTTCATATATCATATCCGAACAAAAAGGATATTGAACATGCCAAAGCATTAGGTAAACGTCCCGGTGGTATGATCATGGTTCACGGTCAGCCGTACATACAGAACAATCCGACACCTGGTTTACAGTCGTCAAACTGGACAAACGGCTGTATAGCCCTGATGAACGATGATATGGATGAGTTTTTGGAACTCGTTGCTCCGGGTACCGTAATAGAAATTCTGCCTTAAATTACCGGCTAGTCCAATATTTCATCACAGTCTTGAGGATGCCATTTCAAATAAGCTTCACCCTTGTTCTCATCTTCGCTCCCGAGACTGTCCAGTTTAATAAGAACAACCACAAAATACTGTTTGTTCCCGATTCCGTCAGCAGAACCTTCAGCAGCAAAGTACACTTCCGCGTACTGCATGGCATCTACAGGAGATGACAGAATATCAGCTAGATTTTCATCCACGCTGCCCCAGTCATATGCAGGAGGTCTGACAATTTCCTGATACAGGACATCCGCATCAAGAGCTTCATTGAATGCTGCAATATCATCTTCAGTGATATTGCCGTTATCCAAATCAACCTGAATTGATTCCTGAATAATATTAAAGGCTACATCTATTAAGTGCGATGATGTGTCATCATCCAGCTCATAAGCCTCATTATTATCAACATCTGTAATCATAAATATTCCTATTTTATATGACGGTTTTTCCACCGGTATACTTTCCTTATTCAGGAAACCAAAATAAACATACAAAGGGACATTATAAGAAATTTTTTCTTATACAAGGTAGTTATTTCAAAAAAACAACAATAAACATCATTATATGTTAAAATTCATTTCTGTTTTTCAAACATCTATTGTTTATCATTTATAACTTATAAGGCATTATGCCATTCTCAATAAAGAAATAGATACAATGGATAATGACTTTATTCTCGATATCAGGATAAATCAGAACAATTGTTTTTTTTACTCTGAAAAAGAAGATTAGAAGCAAATACAGCTTTCCGAACCAAAGGTATCTACAGTTCATTAATGTAATACCCTAAAATTATCGGTGGTATTAAAAATGCAGCAGAAAATTATTAATTATCTATTTGTAATCACTGTCTCAATCTATTTTATACTGTTTTCCCATATCCATCTTCTGGATGGTATCAACTATATCAAGAGCACAGGTAATTCCAGCAATCTGATAACTCTTATTGCAGCGGCAGTACTTATTAGTCTCGGGCTGTGGAACATTGCTGCCAAAAAAGAAATTGCCATATGTAACTCACTAAAAATTCTCTGTCTCCCTGCTATCTTCTCAACAGCTTTAACGACCTACCATTTTTATGTCAACGACAACGTTAATTTAACTCATGCTGTGGGCTATATATTTGTTCTTCTAGTTTTCTTTGCTTTATATCAATTATGGAATAACGGTGCTGTGAGACATGTATTTTCCAGAATTCTCCCGGTTGGAGGACTTGCAGGACTTATTTTTTCCATATACTATGATCAGATATACAGCTTCAACATGATTGTCCAGAATGAATCCGTTATTCCATGGATTACCCACCCCGAAGCAGAACTAATGGGAACAGCCTGCATGATTATTCTGGCTCTATCAAAATACACCCTGAAACCCATGCAGTTTATAAAAATTGTCATGCTTTGCGCATATACCCTGCTTCTGGGTTTTGTCCTGATCAACCACAACGACCCGGTAGTAGGCTTAATAATCTCCATCTCTCTGCTTACAGCGGTTTTCGGGATGATAAAGAACGAAGGAAAAGCTGCCATACCTTCAATTGCACTTCTTTGCACAGCCCTGGCTGTTGTCACATCCAGTATTGTATTATCACCTTCCGGTTCCCTGTCATCATATGACTTGTACTCTGCTGACGTTTACATCAGAATAATCGGTGAACATCCGATTGTCGGAACCGGTCAGGGAACAAGCGACAGTTCAATAGTTCACTTTCTGGTAT
The DNA here is from genome assembly GCA_900315145.1 of uncultured Pseudomonadota bacterium. GTDB lineage: Bacteria > Pseudomonadota > Gammaproteobacteria > Enterobacterales > Succinivibrionaceae > Ruminobacter. The sequence goes on from OMYE01000013.1 coordinate 32,843, forward strand.
TAAATGACTACAACCTGCCGCTGCTACAGAATAACAACATTCTCATCAGTACTGTAATTAACGGCGGAATTCTAGGATTTATCTGCTTGTTCAGCTTTCTAGTATGGATATACAAAGTTTATTTCAAATACTATACTGAGAATAGAATCACATCAATTAAGCATTTCAGTATAATCATGCCGCTTCTGGCAGGTATTATTCTGTGCGATTCGCTGGATACCTGTTTTGCCATTGCCCTTCTTCTTACAGTTTGCATCTGGATGTTCACCTCGGAGTACAATAACAACAATACATACATAATTCACACAAAATCAAACTTTTTAGTAGGTCAGATGGCCTGGATTATTCCATTATTAACCTTTGCGTACTCATTTGTAGGCATCATGTCTCTTCCTGACCTGAATAACATTATCAATAAAAAGCAGTTATCTCCTGACATTAACAGTGCATACTTTTGGGCTTTTGTAAGAAATGCCGACTATGATGAATCAAATTTCATAAATTCTTCGAAGACGATTTATGAATCCCATTTAGACACACTAATGCTGGAGGTACTCAACAATTTATATAAAAGCGAACAGTACAGTACCAACTACGAACTTTATGATATATTATCAAAGCTTGAAATGATGTACTCCACCAATGAGAATTTTTCAACTGATGAACAGCTTGATTTGATACATAAAAGCGTTAATCACGAAAAAATTAGTACATATTTAAAAAATAATTTACATAAGGATTAATCATGAACCCAGACAACAAGATCCTTAATGAACAGACTGGAAAACACATCACTGACGTAACTGAAAGTGCCATGCTGCCGACATCCTTTGGTATTTTCAAAATTATGGCATTCAAGGATGACCAGAACAAAGAACATGCAGCAGTGTACATGGGGGACATTACTTCAGATGAACCTGTATTATCAAGAATTCATTCTGAATGCCTTACAGGAGACACCATGTTCAGCCTCAAATGTGACTGCGGATTCCAATTAGAAACTGCAATGAAACAGATTGCCAAGGAAGGACGCGGAGTTCTTCTTTACGTTCGTCAGGAAGGCAGAGGAATCGGTCTGTTTAACAAAATAAAAGCCTATCATCTTCAAGACAAAGGGCTGGATACAGTTGATGCGAACCTTCAGCTTGGTCTGCCTGCAGACGCCAGACATTACGAAATTTGCGCAGAAATGTTCAATTACCTTGGGGTGAAGGCCATCAAACTCATGACCAACAACCCTTTAAAGGTGGACGAAATGAAAAAATATAAGATTAATGTGGTGGAACGTGTGGCAATTGAGGTCGGTCGTAACAAATATAACGAAGGCTATCTAGACACCAAAGAAGATAGAATGGGACATATTCTCATGCAGGGACACCATAAAAAGCAGGAAGACTGAAGAATATAATCCCTTACCATTGTAACGTATCATTCTCCGGTATTTTTCTCATATTTCAAATTTTTTTTCATCATCAATAACCAAAAAAGCCCTCCAGTTTGGAGGGCTTAACTTTTATTTTTTAATACAGTACGTCAGGCAGTACACTACTTTCTTCCTGCAGAAACAATAACCACCTTATCCTTGCCGTTCTGTCTCATAAATGTATAAGGAGACTTTGAAAGTGTTGCATGACTGCCGGCGGCAACAGCAGGATGTTTTAGACGGAAATTAGCCAGGATAGACCAGTGTTTTACTAAATCCTTGTTTTCTGGTTTATCCAAATCACCCCAGTTCATATCTGAACGCAAAGACTGATCCAAATATCCGCCATCTTTCATTAAATCTCGTCCTGATTCATCACCATAGTAGATCTGAACCTGACCAGGAAGCATCATAAAACTGTTAGCAGCTCGCTTCTGCAATGCAAAATCCTTATAATCACCAAAGAATAATTTTGTATCATGAGATGAAATGTAAGATAAAGCATTGAAACCAGGATCACTGCTAATCATCTTGGAATACTTCTTGTAGACGTCATCAGCTGTTTTCATACACTGGGTATATGACATTGATTCCTTCTGATAATCAAAGTTTATAATACTGGAGAAGCCGTTGTCATACCACAAATCTCTGGCTACACCATGATCCCATACTTCACCGACCATAAAGAACGGAAGATCATCAATCTTCTTGGTAGGGTTTTCAGCCTTCCATTCCTTCAGAGCTGCAGTAGCTGACTGATGGAGTTTCTTCCAGGCAATAGGATCCACATGCTTTACAGTATCCCCTCTGAAACCATCGATACCGAATTTTCTAACATAGTAGGTATGCCAGCTTACAAGGTAATCAACAACTGTAGCATTAGGCAGATCTACGGCCTTGGTGTCTTTCTTATGTTTAAGGAAATACGGTAGGGAAACAGGTTTGTTACTTTCTGTCAGGAAATCAGGCAGACCGCCGATTGACATATCAGCATCGCCGACACCAGGTTCAGGATATCCTGGCAAACCGGCTCTTACCCAGTCAGGTCCCCACCATTTTTTCCATTCCTTGGTCTTTGTATTAATTGAACCGTTTACACTGCTCCATGTACCATATAAACCTACCGGCTTAAAATCTGAGTAATCAGCTGGTAACTGATCGGCATTAACAACCAGCTCAGGAAGGTTAAAATCCTGAAGATCCTTAAGTGTAGCATGTCCGGCATGGTTCATAACCACGTCAACAAGCACACGAATGCCTCTCTTATGAGCCTCATCAACAAACTTCTGGAAATCCTCCTCACTACCGAGGTTCTTATCGATATTTGTAAAGTCTGCTGCCCAGTACCCGTGATAAGCATAGAACGGGAATGATTCCTCTGTACCTCCACCAACAAAGCCGTGGGACTGTTCTACAATCGGAGTAACCCAGATGGCATTTATACCCAGATCCTTAAGGTAATCAAGCTTTTTGGTAATACCTCTGAAATCACCACCATGCCACGTACCGATTTCATCCTTACCATCAAACTTACGACCATATGAATGGTCATTGGATTTATCACCATTATTAAATCTATCTGTCAGCAGGAAGTATACATTGGCATTATCCCAGCTAAATGGAGCAATACTGTAATCCTTTGCTTCCTCAAGCAGAAGAATACCTTCGCTTTCAGGAGCCGGAGTCATAGTAACCTTGCCGTTTTTAACAACAGCAGTCTGCCCTGTATACGCATCACGAACAGTTGTGCCGTTTTTCCATGCCTTAGACACATTTGCAGTAATGGCTCCACCATCCCACTTATCACAGTCTACAGCAGGAGGCTGACGTTTTACTTCAACCTTCTTGGTGCCACGAAGAATACTCAAAGTAGGAGTATCCTTGGTATAGTTCAGAGTAAAATCATAAGAACCAGCCATAACAACTTTAAGTTCAAACTCACCCTTGGCACATGAAGACATTTGAGTAGCTGTTCCGAATGAAATACGGGTATCAGCATTAGGGCCGAAGGTTGTGTCACAGCTCTGAGCTTGATCCGCAATCTTAATCTTGTATGTCCCTTTATCTAGTGAAACAGATGCCTTATACAGATTGTTCTTTTCATGGAGTTTGAATTCTCCATCGCCTCCGGAACTTACACCGTTAACAAACACGAAAACCGGCTTTGCTAATTTACCTGACATAGATTCCTCAACAATTCAAAATTTATCGAATTTTCAAATACGCAGTAAACGTGAATACAGTTAAACAATTATGCGGTATTTTAGGTTATAGATACAAAGAAAACTTTCAGTTTTCCTATAAAAAGAGTGAGATAAACGAAAAAACCACCATAATGGTGGTTTTTTTAAGAATTTATAAACAGATATTACAATCTGTACTTAATCTGCTTTTCGGTATTCTCAATTGGTTCTTCCGGCCAGTTTTCAATACGCATACCGAGAGTAAGACCTTCACGAGATAATACATCTTTGATTTCTGATAAAGACTTCTTACCAAGATTTGGAGTTCTTAACAATTCAACTTCAGTGCGCTGTACTAAATCACCTATAAGCTTAATACCTTCAGCCTTGAGACAATTAGCTGAACGTACAGTAAGTTCAAGTTCTTCAACAGGTTTCAGAAGCTGTGGATTAATCTTAGGTTCATTATCCTCCTCCACAACAGGTTCAGTAAATGAACTGATGTTGATAAACGCATCAAGCTGTTCGTGGAATATAGTAGCCGCATGCTTCAAGGCATCCTGAGGAGTGATGGTGCCGTCAGTTTCAAGATTAACAATAAGGCTTTCAAGATTTCTGCCGGAAACATCATCTTCGTACGGAACAACCTTATATGCAACATTCTTAACCGGACTGTATGTAGCATCAACCAGCAAACGTCCTTCTCCATGATCATGATGTTCATCACTATGAACTACAGAACGGAGATCAGCACGATCAAAACCTCTACCGCGATCTACAAAAATTTCCATAACAAAAGGAACAGTGCGGGAAGTAATGTGACAGATGACCAATTCAGGGTTAAGAATCTTTACACCGGTAGGACAATAAATGTCGCCGGCTGTAATCTGTCCTACATAGTCCATCTTACAATCGTGATTGGTTTCAACTTTACATTCTGGATCATTAACACGTAAAGACAATACCGCATCAGACATAGTGGTATTTTCAATCTCAATAGCTACCTTCTTCAAATTAAGAAGAAGAACCAGGATATCTTCCTGCAGACCTTCCTTAGTAGTATATTCATGATCAACGCCCTTGATTCTAACAGCATTGATAGCACTACCAGGCATGGAGGATAACATAATACGTCTTAAAACATTGCCAAGAGTCAGGCCGAAATTAGGCTCAAATGGTTCAAGTCTAATGATTGACTGTGTTTGAGAAACTACGTCAATTTTAGCTTCTTGAGGTCTAAAAGTATCAGTAGAGAAGTTCAAGTTTGATTCCTCATTTGACATAATACATAAGTTTGCGGTAAAAAAACTTACCACAAAAAAGAAATAACGATCACATCATTATATATGTTGCCATATAAAAGTCAAGCTTAAGATAAAAAAAAGACCCCGTAAGAACGAGGTCTTTAGTACCAAATATTAATTAAGCTTCAGCAGTTTCTGCTGCTACTTCTTCAGCCTTCTGATCAACCAGACTGATGTAAGCCATCTGGCTCATGTCACCTGGACGTAAACCACACTTGAGAATACGAGTGTAGCCACCGTTACGATCAAGACAACGCTTACCAATATCGTTGAAAAGCTTAGTAACAATATCTCTATCACGGGTACGTGCGAAAACTAAACGACGATTAGCAACACTGTCAACCTTGGCAATAGTGATAAGACGCTCTGCAACACGACGTAATTCCTTAGCCTTAGGTAAAGTAGTCTTAATAGTTTCTTCTCTAAATAAGGCTACAGCCAAAGAACGGAATAATGCAGCACGATTGCTGCCATTGCGGTTCAACTGACGACCGCTCATACGATGACGCATGATATCTTCCTTATTAAAAAAATTGTTATGACTTAGAACAAACTTATAAATCAGCCGGAGGCCAATTTTCAAGACGCATACCAAGAGACAAACCTCTCTGAGCTAAAACGTCCTTGATTTCGGTAAGAGATTTTCTACCTAAATTAGAAACTTTTAATAACTCAACTTCGGTACGCTGAACTAAATCACCGATATACTGTATGTTTTCAGCCTTTAAGCAGTTGGCAGAACGCACTGTTAATTCCAGATCATCGACTGACTTCAAAAGCATCGGATCCGGAGCAGGTACGTGAGTCTGCTCTACCTGGCTTACTGTCTTAACAGCATCTAAATCCACAAAAGAATATAGTTGTTCACGAAGGATACTTGCACCTAAATGAATAGCCTGTTCTGGATCTAACACGCCGTTAGTTACAACATCAAGTACCAGTTTATCTAATTCGGTTCTTTGCTCAAGACGAGCTGATTCAACCTCATAAGACAAATATTTAACTGGACTGAAACTTGCGTCCAACATAATGTTATTGTCTTCATCAAAAGCAGGTTTTCTTCCTTGCTGACTGGCAGCCAGGAAGCCGACACCCCTTCTAACGCACATTTTAATCTGAACGCTAGATTTAGCATCAACCAGATTGCATAACACATGATCAGGGTTAGCTATGATAACTTCATTGCTAACGATATCACCTGCTACAACAGGGCCTGCACCTGATTTGGACAATTCTATATAGACTTCATTTACTGCATCATCTAATATATTTACTGCTATTCCCTTGATATTTAATAACAGCTCGAGAACTTCTTCTCGAATATCTGACTTTGCACTATATTCATGCGCAACACCTTCAATAACTACATCGGTAATTGCACAACCAGGAACAGACATCAATAGACAACGACGCAATGCTTGGCCAAGTGTATTGCCAAAACCACGTTCCAAAGGTTCTAAAACAACATTTGAGTGATTCTGAGCAACAACATCTATTGCAACCTGTTTTGGTTTTAAAAAGTCTTTTACAGAGCCCAAAATTATTCCCTCGTTTAGAGACTAGATTACTTAGAGTAAAGTTCGATAATAAGCTGTTCTTGAATATCAGCAGGTAAATCTGAACGTTCAGGAACACGTACATAAGTACCAGCCATATTATCAGCATCAACTTCAACCCAGCTAACTGGTTCGCTGTTCTTAGCTAAATCAAGAGCAACCTTGATACGATTCTGATTCTTAGCCTTTTCACGAACTGCGATCTTTGCACCAGCAACAACCTGGAATGAAGGGATATTTACAACCTTGTCATCAACCATAATAGCCTTGTGGCTAACAAGCTGTCTTGCTTCTGCTCTGGTTGAACCAAAACCCATTCTGTATACTACATTGTCAAGGCGTGATTCAAGAAGCTGAAGAAGATTTTCACCAGTGTTACCATTTAAACGTGATGCCTTCTTATAGTAGTTTCTGAACTGACGTTCTAAAATACCATAAATACGACGAACTTTCTGCTTTTCACGTAACTGAAGACCGTATTCAGAAGTACGAGGTCTGTTTTCCCAATGCTGACCAGGAAGCTTTCTTGATCTTTCGCCTCTAGAAGCAAAAGCCTTAACGCCTGACTTAAGGAAAAGGTCTGTACCTTCTCTACGGCTTAATTTAATAGATGGTCCAATATATCTTGCCATTTTAATACTCCATTATGCAAAGAAGGTACTACACACGACGCTTCTTCGGTGGACGACAGCCGTTGTGTGGAATTGGGGTTACATCAGTGATATTGGTGATCTTATAACCAATAGCATTGAGAGCACGAATTGAAGATTCACGACCAGGACCTGGGCCCTTAACGGTCACTTCAAGACTCTTAACACCATATTCCTTTGCTGCTTCACCAGCACGTTCAGCTGCAACCTGTGCAGCATATGGAGTAGACTTACGTGAACCACGGAAACCTGAACCACCGGAGGTAGCCCATGAAAGAGCATTACCCTGACGGTCAGTGATAGTAATAATAGTATTGTTGAAAGAAGCGTGAATGTGTGCAACACCTTCTGCTACCTGCTTCTTTACGCGCTTACGAGCACGAGCATTAGTGCTATGAGATGCTTTAACCATTTATATTAACCTCACTTACTTCTTGATAGCCTTGCGCGGACCCTTACGAGTACGAGCATTAGTCTTAGTACGCTGACCATTTACTGGTAAGCCTTTGCGATGACGAAGACCACGGTAACAACCAAGATCCATAAGACGCTTAATATTTAAGGTAATTTCACGACGAAGGTCACCTTCTACAGTGTATTTAGCAACCTGTTCACGTACTTTGTCTAATACAGATTCATCTAAATCTTTAAATTTAACGTCTTCTCTAATCTGAGCATCAGCACAAATCTTCTTGGCAGTTGTAGCGCCAATACCAAAAATGTACTGTAAAGCAATTACAGCATGCTTCTGATCAGGAACGTTAATACCAGCTATACGGGCCACTATAAACTCCTAATTTAAAAGTTATAAAAAATAGCCTCCGCAAAGCCCGTTAGGATACGCGGGGGCCGACTAGTGCACAATAAAAAACTGCAGTCACAGATTATACATGACATGCAGTTTTTTTGCAAACAAAATATTTTGTAAGTTAAAATTAACCCTGACGCTGCTTATGCTTTGGGTCGTCACAGATTACTCTAACAACACCACCACGCTTGATAATCTTGCAGTGACGGCAAATCTTCTTAACTGAAGCACCAACTTTCATGACACACTCCTAATCGGACTAACGTCCATAGTTTAACAAATTTGCTTTCTCTAACACATCGCCATATTTAAACTTAGCCTTATGACTCTGGTACTGAGCGATAAAATCCATAGTAACAACTACGATAATCAGCAATGAGGTTCCACCAAAGTAGAACTGAACATTAAACCAATTCATGAGGAACTGCGGAACAAGACACACAAACACCATATAAAGAGAACCAGCAAGAGTTAATCTTGTCATGACTTTATCAATGTGTTTAGCAGTCTGCTCACCAGGTCTAATACCTGAAATTAATGCCCCACCCTTTCTTAAATTATCTGCTATCTCACGAGGATTAAACACCATCGCAGTATAGAAGAAACAGAAGAAAATAATTGCTACAGCATACAAAATTTCGTATAAAGGCTGACCCGGAGATAACAGCATGGAGATTTCCTGTATTGTATTAACTACAACACCACTGTTACCATCGCCACTGCCAACCCAGGCAACGATCGTAGCTGGGAACATAATAATACTTGAAGCAAAAATTGCTGGAATAACACCAGACATATTCAACTTCAAAGGTAAATGACTTGCAGGCGGCTCATAAATGCGATTACCGCTCTGTCTCCTAGCATAACTAATAGCTATTCGACGCTGACCAAGTTCAACAAACACAACGAATGTTGTTACAGCTACAACAACAGCCATGATGACTAATATACTCATCGGGTTCAAATCACCCTGACGTGACTGTTCAAAGGTTACACCGACTGCGCGAGGCAAACCGGCAACAATACCTGCAAAAATAAGCAGGGATATACCATTGCCTATACCACGCTCAGTAATCTGTTCACCGAGCCACATCAAGAATAATGTGCCTGTTGTCAAACTAACTGTCGCAACAACATAAAATTGAAAGCTAGGATTTTCAACAAGACCTGGCATCATCTTCGGTAAACCAAAGGCAATACCAAGTGCTTGCATCAGACCTAGAAGCAAAGTTCCCCAACGGGTATACTTCGTTAATGTTCGTCTGCCAGATTCTCCTTCCTTTTTTAATTCAGCCAAAGACGGAATCATAACCGACATCAGCTGAATAATAATGGAAGCAGAAATGTAAGGCATAATACCTAAGGCTAAAATGGACGCACGTTCTAATGCTCCACCGGAAAACATGTTAAACATTCCCATTACGTTACCGCTCTGGGAATTAAACATTTCGCGAAGAACATCAGCATTAACACCAGGAACCGGAATATAAGAACCAAACCGGAAAATTAATAATCCGATAACAACGAAAATCAATCTCTGACTTAATTCATTATTTTCAGGTTTATTAGGCTGTCCTGGTTTTGCTACCATCTTACAATCCTTATTCTTCTACCTTACCACCAGCTGCTTCAATAGCTGCCTTAGCACCCTTAGTAACCTTAAGGCCCTTTACAACTACAGCTTTGTTTAAATTAGCTTCTTTAGAAAGAATAATCTTAACAGTATCAAACTTGTGTCCGATAATATCAGCTTTCTTCAATGACATTAAGTCAACTACTTCGCCTTCAACCTTGTTTAATTCGTTGAGAGGAACTTCAGTAGTAGTCTGAGCCATTCTTGAGAAGAAACCAAATTTAGGTAAGCGAATCTTAATTGGCATCTGACCGCCTTCAAATCCTGGTCTAGTACCGCCACTCTTACGAGCACCAGCACCTTTAACACCACGACGACAGGTCTTACCAACACCAGAACCCATACCACGACCTACACGAACCTTAGGCTTCTTTGAACCTGCAGCTGGGTGTAGAGAATCTAATGTCAATTTCTTTTCCATATTATTCTTCCACCTTCACCATGTAATACACAGTAGCAACCATACCACGAATCTGTGGATTATCAGGAAGAGTTACAGTGTGACCAATGTGACGAAGCTTAAGAGCACGTAAAGTAGCTACGTGATTAGGCTTACGGCCAATAGCACTCTTAATTTGGGTAACTTTAATAGTCTTCTCAGCCATTTTTTACTCCAAAATATCTTCAAGTGTTAAACCACGCTTTGCGCATACTTCTGCAGGTGATTTCATAGAATTCAGAGCTGCAACAGTTGCTCTTACGATGTTACCTGGGTTAGTTGAACCGTATGCCTTAGCCAACACGTTCTTAACACCAGCAACTTCCAATACAGCACGCATAGCACCGCCGGCAATGATACCGGTACCTTCAGAAGCAGGCTTCATGAATACAGTTGAGCCAGCGTGAGTACCCTTAACTTCGTGGAATAAAGTACCATTATTAAGTTCAACCTTATTCTCATTGATGTTAGCTTTAGCCTGGTCCATAGCCTTGGCAATAGCAGCTGGAACTTCAGAAGCCTTACCGTAACCATAACCAACACGGCCATTACCGTCACCAACAACAGTTAAAGCTGTGAATGAGAAAATTCGACCACCCTTAACAACCTTTGCTACACGATTTACTGCAACTAATTTTTCCTGCAGTTCGTTAGTCTGAGTTTCATTTCTTGCCATTCTCATTCACCTTAGAACTTAAGACCAGCTTCACGTGCGCCGTCTGCTAAAGCAGCAACACGACCATGATACTGGAAACCTGAACGATCGAAAGAAACAGTAGTAACATCCTTAGCGAGAGCTCTTTCACCGATAACCTTACCGATTAACTTAGCAGCTTCAATGTTACCTGTATACTTAACCTGCTGTGCAAGTTCTTTTTCAAGAGTAGATGCACATACAACTACGTTACCGTCGTTGTTAATTACCTGAGCGTAAATATGACGCGGAGTACGAAAAACAACTAGGCGAGTAGCACCCAATTCATGCATCTTAGCACGAGCCTTTTTAGCTCTGCGAAGACGAGATAAATTCTTATCCATTGCTTATTCCTACTTCTTCTTAACTTCTTTGATATGTACGACTTCATCAGAATAACGTACACCCTTACCCTTGTATGGTTCAGGCTTACGATATGCACGAAGATTTGCAGCAACCTGACCAACCAGAGCTTTGTCAAAGCCCTTAACAACGATTTCAGTCTGAGAAGGAGTTTCAATAGTAATTCCTTCTGGAACTTCATAGTTAATTGGGTGTGAATAACCTAATTCAAGGTTAAGCACCTTGCCTTTAGCCTGAGCACGGTAACCTACACCGATGAGGGTAAGTTTGCGTTCAAAACCCTTTGAAAGGCCGTTAACCATGTTAGCAACGTTTGCACGGGCAGTTCCAGACTGAGCATTAGCTTCAGCAGAGTCGTCAACTGGAGCAAAAGTAATAGCACCGTCCTGAACCTTCACAGCAACTAAAGAATTGATCTTAGCGCTTAATGAAGCAGACTTGCCTTTAACAGTAATATTATTGCCATCAAGAGCAACTTCAACACCTGCAGGGATAACTACAGGAGATTTAGCAACACGAGACATTGTTTACTCCTTAAGCTACGTAGCAAATAACTTCACCACCGATACCCAGCTTGCGAGCAGCGCGGTCAGTCATAAGCCCTTTAGAGGTAGAAATTACAGCAATACCTAAACCGTTCTGAATCTTTGGAAGTTCAGAGCAGCTCTTGTAGATACGGAGACCAGGACGTGATACACGCTTGATCATTTCTACTACAGGCTTGCCTTGGAAATACTTAAGGCTGATTTCAAGAACTTTCTTTACATCGCCAGAAACAGTGTAATCAGAAACATAACCTTCTTTCTTGAGCAATTCAACAATAGCAATCTTCTGCTTTGAAGAAGGTAAACTAATCGTAACCTTACCGGAAGCCTGGCCGTTACGAATACGAGTTAATAAATCCGAAATTGGATCCTGCATACTCATAAGTCAATCTCCTAGAATTACCAGCTAGCCTTTTTGAGGCCAGGAATTTCGCCCTTCATCATGTGTTCACGAACCATGATACGAGACATACCAAACTTACGTAAAAAGCCATGTGGACGGCCAGTAATGCTGCAACGGTTACGCTGACGGCATGGGCTTGAATCACGTGGAAGTGACTGTAACTTAACTACAGCCGCAAATCTTTCTTCTTCAGTTGCGGTAACGCTAGAAATAATAGCCTTAAGTTCTTGACGCTTCTGAAAATACTTCTTAGCAAGGAGTTCGCGCTTCTTTTCGCGCATTAACATTGATGTTTTAGCCATTTATTATGTCCTTACTTGCGGAATGGGAAATTAAATGCTGAAAGAAGTGCTCTTGCTTCGTCATCAGTCTTTGCAGAAGTGGTGATTGTAATATCCAAACCACGGATTGCATCAACCTTATCGAAATCAATTTCTGGGAAAATGATCTGTTCACGAACACCCATTGAGTAATTACCACGACCGTCAAAAGACTTGGCATTAACACCACGGAAGTCACGGATACGAGGCATAGCGATGGAAATTAATCTTTCAAGGAATTCCCACATACGTTCGCCACGTAATGTAACCTTACAACCGATCGGATAGCCTTCACGAATCTTAAAGCCCGCTACGGATTTACGAACTTTAGTGATTAATGGCTTCTGGCCAGAAATAGCAGTTAAGTCCTTAACAGCGTTTTCTAAAACCTTCTTATCAGCCACAGCTTCACCGACACCCATATTAAGGGTAATTTTTTCAATCCTAGGGACTTGCATGACAGTCTTGTAACCAAACTGTTCAGTTAAAGTCTTGATCACTTCTTGTCTATAAATATCATGCAGTTTCGCCATTGTAAACTCCAATTATTTAACAAGTTCATTATTAGACTTGAAGAATCTAACTTTCTTGTTATCCTCAAATCTGAAACCAACACGATCTGCCTTCTGAGTTGAAGGATTGTAGATCGCAACATTAGAAACATCGATAGGGGCAGGTTTAGTTACGATACCACCTTCGATACCATAGGCTGGATTTGGCTTAACATGTCTTTTGACTAAGTTAAGGCCTTCAACAATAACTTTATGTTCAGCAGTTAAAACTTTAACTACCTTACCAGTCTTGCCTTTATTCTTACCAGCTATAACAATTACTTCGTCATTAAGACGGATTTTGCTTGCCATATTATTTCGACCTCAATTAAAGCACTTCAGGAGCCAATGAAACAATCTTCATGAAACGTTCAGTACGTAATTCACGGGTAACCGGTCCAAAAATACGTGTTCCAATTGGCTGATACTGACCATTAAGAAGTACAGCAGCATTGCGGTCAAAACGAATGACAGAACCATCCTGACGGCGAACGCCTTTCTTAGTACGAACAACAACAGCGTTAACTACGTCACCTTTCTTAACCTTTCCGCGTGGAATTGCTTCCTTTACAGAAACTTTGATAACGTCACCAACATTGGCGTAACGACGATGTGAACCACCAAGAACCTTAATACACATTACACTACGAGCGCCTGAGTTATCAGCGACATCTAGCATACTCTGCATCTGGATCATGATTATGCTCCGTTATAAATTAAATTAAAAACAAAATTACATTTCATTCTTATGAAATGGTGCGTTATAGTAACATAAAAATTAAAAAAGATTAAGGATTTTTTTGATCTAAATTCAATTATTTTTCTTTACTAAGAAAACACATGCACATAAATGAAAGAAAACTATGACTTTCGTTATTCAATAAATCATCTATCGAAACGTACCAAATCATATGCTTATAACAAAAAAAGGAAGAGCTATGCCCTTCCTTTTTAATTAAGTTAATTACCTAACGCAATTAGTTTGATTCAACAACACGAACTAAAGTCCAGGAGATTGTCTTTGAAATAGGACGACATTCCTTGATTTCAACGATATCACCTTCTTTAGCCAGGTTGTTTTCATCCTGAACATGAAGCTTGGTAGTACGCTTAACGATCTTACCATAAATAGGGTGCTTAACTTTGCGTTCGATAGCAACAACAATAGCTTTGTCCATCTTGTCACTAACTACACGGCCCTGCTTTAAACGATTAACTTCGCTCATTACTCACCATCCTTCTTTGAAGATTTCTGTGCCAATACAAACTTAACACGAGCGATATCACGACGGGTCTTCTTAAGTTCAGAAGTGTCCTTAGTAGCACCAGTCTTTAATGAAAGCTTTAAGCCAAACTGCTTACGCATTAGGTCAGCTAATGTAGTGTTGAGTTCTTCAACACTCTTTTCATTGAGTTCTTTTGCAAACATTATAATACCGCCTTAGATACAAAAGTAGTCTGAACAGAGAGTTTTGCAGCAGCAAGTTCAAATGCATGACGAGCTAAATCTTCAGGGATTCCGCCAAGTTCGAAAAGAACCTTACCTGGCTGAATTGGACATACCCAATATTCTACACTACCCTTACCTTTACCCATACGAACACCGAGAGCCTTTTCAGTAATTGGCTTATCAGGGAATACACGGATAAAGATTTGACCCTTACGCTGAATAGCACGAGTGAAAGCACGACGTGCAGCTTCGATTTCACGTGCAGTAATCTGACCACGTGTAACAGCCTTAAGACCAAAATCACCGAATGCAACAGTACCACCAGCAAAGGCAAGACCACGGTTACGGCTCTTCTGAGTCTTACGGTATTTAGTACGCTTTGGTTGTAACATTATCGTTCTCCTTACTTAGCAGCCTGATTTCTAGCGTTTGAACGCTTGTTGAAATTCTTTGAAGGCTTCTTTTCTGGCTGAGCTTCAACTTCAAGTGGTAAACCACCTAAAATTTCACCCTTGAAAATCCATACCTTAACACCAATCACACCATAGGTAGTGTTAGCTTCAGATACAGAGTAATCAATGTCAGCACGAAGTGTATGTAATGGAACACGACCTTCACGAAGCCATTCAGAACGAGCGATTTCAGCACCGCCTAAACGACCACTAGCTTCAACCTTGATACCCTTAGCACCAGCCTTCATAGCAAGCTGAATAGCTTTCTTCATTGCCTTACGGAACATTACACGATGTTCTAACTGAGCAGCAATGTTGTCAGCAACGAGCTTGGCATCTAATTCAGGAGTTCTAACTTCCATAACCTTTACAGAAGCAGCAACACCGGCAATCTTTGAAACCTGAGCACGGATCATTTCGAGGTTTGCACCCTTTTCACCGTAAACAGCCTTTGGCTTGCTGGTATAGATGGTAACAGTGATGCTCTTTGCAGGTCTGTCGATAACAATACGTGATACAGAAGCGTTCTTTAATTCCTTAGAAATAAAATCACGAACCTGATAGTCACAATATAAGTTATCAGCAAAATCAGCAGTGTTAGCATACCAAGTTGAATTAAACTGCTTAGTGATACCTAAGCGAATACCATTTGGATTAACTTTCTGGCCCATTGCTTACTCCTTACGCCTTAGCTGCCACAACAACAGTGATGTGGGAGGTACGCTTGGTGATACGGTCAGCACGACCTTTAGCACGAGCGCGGATACGCTTGAGTGAAGGACCTTCGTCAACCATAATCTGTGAAACATACAATGAATCAACATCTAAACCAACGTTGTTTTCAGCGTTAGCCATTGCTGATTTCAAAACCTTTAAAATAATAGCTGCGGCCTTTCTTGGGCTAAACTGTAAAGTATATACAGCCTGAGCCGCAGGCAATCCGCGTACTTGGTCAGCTACTAAGCGTGCTTTTTGAGCTGAAGTACGGGCATTCTTATGTATAGCGATAGCTTCCATTTAATTACTCCTTACTTACCTGCTTTATCAGCAGCGTGACCCTTGAAAGTACGAGTAGGTGCAAATTCACCTAACTTGTGACCAAGCATTTCGTCAGAAATGTATACAGGTACATGCTGACGACCATTATGGACAGCGATGGTCATCCCGATCATACTAGGGATAATTATAGAACGACGAGACCAAGTCTTAATTGGTTTCTTGTCATTGCTTTCCACCGCTTTCTCTACCTTCTGCAGCAAGTGTTGGTCAATAAAAGGACCTTTCTTGAGCGAACGTGGCATGGTAATACCTCTTATCTAAAATTATTTATCACGACGACGAACGATGTACTTATCAGTACGCTTATTCTTACGGGTCTTATAGCCCTTACATAAAGTACCCCAAGGTGATCTTGGCTGAATACCCTTGTTACGGCCTTCACCACCACCATGTGGATGGTCAATTGGGTTCATTGACATACCACGAACGGTAGGACGAATACCTAACCAACGCTTAGCACCAGCTTTACCTAACTGACGAAGCATATGTTCTGAGTTACCAACTTCACCGATAGTAGCACGACCATCTGCAAGAACGCGACGCATTTCACCAGAACGCATACGTAAAGTAACATAGTCACCTTCACGAGCAAGAATCTGGCAGTATGCACCAGCTGAACGGGCAAACTGAGCACCCTTACCTGGGTACAATTCAACTGAGTGAACGTTAGTACCAACTGGGATATTACGTAATGGAAGAGCATTACCTACTTTAATTGAAGCATGAGCACCTGATTCAACAACATCGCCAGCCTTTAATCCCTTTGGTGCGAGAATATAGCTACGAACACCATCAGCATAGCAAATTAAAGCAATATGTGAACTACGGTTTGGATCGTATTCAATACGTTCAACTTTAGCAGGAATACCATCCTTAACACGCTTAAAGTCAATGATACGATAACGCTGCTTATGACCACCACCGATATGACGGGTAGTGATACGACCATAGTTATTGCGACCACCGGTCTTACGCTTTTCTTCAACTAAACCAGCAAATGGAGCACCCTTGTAAAGGTCAGGAGTCACAATCTTAACTACATGACGACGACCTGGAGATGTTGGTTTGCAATTAACAATTGCCATTTTTCTTACTCCTATTGTGCCTGATTATTTCCAAAATCAACAGTCTGACCAGGCATTAAAGTTACATAAGCCTTTTTCCAGTCCTGACGACGACCTAAACGCTGACCAGTACGCTTAACCTTACCCTGGCAGTTAAGGGTATTAACACTCTTAACCTTTACAGAGAAGATCTGTTCAAATGCTTCTTTGATTTCGTACTTGTTAGCATCACGTACAACAGCTACAGAAACAACATTGTACACTTTATTGAGAGCAACAGTCTTTTCAGTAAATACTGGGCTCTTAATGATATTGTAAAGACGAGACTTAATCATTATGCTAATAACTCCTCAATCTTTTTAACTGCAGCAGAAGTTACTAAAACCTTCTCGTGAGAGATAAGGCTTACAGGATTAAAACCAGCACCCTGTACGCTGCATACATCAACCTTATACAGGTTGCGAGCAGAAAGAGCTAATTTTTCTTCAAAATCTGGAGTTACGATTAAAACATCTTTAAGAGCTAATTCGTTAAGTTTGCTTACCAGAGCCTTGGTCTTGATTTCTTCAACACCGAAATTCTCAACAACAACTAAACGATCCTGACGAACTAATTCGCTGAGAATGCTACGAATAGCTACACGATACATCTTACGGTTAACTTTCTGTTCCCAGTTCTGTGGCTGAGCGGCAAAAACCTTAGCACCGCCTCTCCATAATGGAGAACGGATAGAACCGGCACGTGCTCTACCAGTACCCTTCTGACGGAATGGTTTCTTACCGCCACCAGATACTTCTGAGCGAGTTAACTGAGCCTTTGAACCCTGACGAGCAAAGTTCATGTAAGCAACTACAACCTGATGAACAAGCGCTTCGTTGTATTCACGACCGAAGGTTGTTTCAGAAACCTGAAGTGGGCTAGAGCCTACCATCTTTAATTCCATGACTATCCCCTCGCTTACGCTTTAACACTTGGCTTAACAACAACAGTACCGTTGATTGCACCTGGAACAGCACCCTTAACTAAGAGAGCCTTACGTTCAGCATCAACACGTACAACCTCAAGAGCCTGTACAGTAACTTGAACATTACCAAGATGACCGCACATACGCTTACCCTTGAATACACGACCTGGAGTCTGGTTCTGACCAGTTGAACCTGGTACACGATGAGAACGTGAATTACCGTGAGTCATGTCCTGAGTACGGAAGTTCCAACGCTTTACTGAACCAGCAAAACCTTTACCTTTAGAGGTACCAGTTACATCAACCTTCTTAACATCGTTGAATAACTCAACTTTAACTTCTGAACCTACAGAATAGTTAGCAATATCAGCGTCATCAAGACGGAATTCCCATAAGCCACGGCCTGCTTCAACACCAGCCTTTGCAAAGTGACCGGCTTCAGGCTTGTTTAAACGACTAGCCTTTACAGAACCAGTAGTAACCTGAATAGCAGTGTAACCGTCAGTATCTTTAGTCTTAATCTGAGTTACGCGATTTGCTTCAACTTCAATAACAGTCACAGGAATTGACTTGCCATCTTGTTCGAAGATACGAGTCATACCAACCTTGCGACCAATTACGCCAATTGACATTATTTATCCCCTCATTAACCCAAGCTAATCTGAACATCAACACCAGCAGCTAAGTCTAAACGCATTAATGCGTCAACAGTCTTGTCAGTGTGTTCAACGATATCCACAAGACGCTTGTGGGTGCGAATTTCGTACTGATCACGCGCATCTTTATTTACGTGTGGAGAAATCAGTACAGTAAAACGTTCCTTACGGGTAGGAAGTGGAATTGGACCACGCACCTGTGCACCTGAACGTTTTGCAGTTTCAACAATTTCCGCAGTAGACTTGTCGATTAATCTATGATCGAAAGCCTTTAAGCGAATACGAATTCTTTGGTTTGGCATATTACCAGAGCTCCAAATGGAAAAAGAACAAAAAAGACAAACCCGCCGTCTCGCTTATTCTTTCTTTAAAAAAATCAAGAAGTCGGCAAGAGGAGATTAGTCCGAAACAAATCCCTAAATATCTTAGGGGGTAAATGCTATAAGAGCATTGCTCGTTGCAGAGCTAGTTTATTATAGTCATTTTTTGGACAATAGCAACTATTTTTGTGATCTTTTTTTAATTTTCGAATAATTGCTAGTTAAACATTAAATCTTAATTTTTTACCATGCCGTTC
>OMYE01000013.1:51944-55602 GCA_900315145.1 uncultured Pseudomonadota bacterium
TATCTGTAGGCCCTCCCACCGTATATTTTTATAAAAAAAGAAAAGGATGGCTAACACCATCCTTTCCACAATTACCTGCAAACCAGTGCTTCAGATTATTATGAGCGGTCAGACAGAACGTTATTCATAAAATCTATTGCTGACTTAATCTGTTCAAGTGATACACCACCTTTGGCACATCTCTTTTTAAGAATTGATTCAATGGTAAGAATAGGATACACATCATCTTCCACCTTGTCGCAGAACTGTTTGAATTCAGAAACCTGAAGATCTTCTAAAGGCTTCCCTGACTTAATTGCATAAACAACAGTCTCTCCGACAATATGATGAGCTTCTCTGAACGGAATTCCTTTTGATACCAGATAATCGGCTAACTCAGTTGCATTAGAGTATCCTCCTTTTGCTGCACTGAGTGTTTTCTCCTTATTAACTTTAATATCTTCAAAAACAAGGCATGCCATATCTAAACAGTCATGCCAGGTATCAAGGGCATCAAAAAGACCTTCCTTGTCTTCCTGCATATCCTTGTTATACGCAAGAGGAAGACCTTTTAATGTAGCAAGCATTCCCATCAGGGAACCGAACACCCTGCCGCTCTTACCTCTGATAAGTTCACAGGCATCAGGATTCTTCTTCTGAGGCATCAGTGAGGAGCCACTTGTAACCTTATCGGAAAGTTCGAAAAATGCTGATTCACCGCTGTTATAGAATATAATGTCTTCCGCCATTCTCGAAAGATGTACCATGGAAATTGAGGCGCAACTTAACAGTTCAAGTACATGATCTCTATCTGAAACGCTGTCAAGACTGTTTCTGGTTGCTCTAGCAAAGCCCAAATCTCCGGCAAGAATTTCACGGTCAATCGGATATGCAGTCCCGGCAAGGGCGGCACTTCCGAGTGGGCAGGTATCCATCATTTTCTGACAATTTGTTAATCTGTGATAATCCCTGTCAAACATTTCCACATAGGCCATGGCCCAATGACCGAATGTTACAGGCTGAGCTCTCTGAAGATGGGTATAACCTGGAATAACTGTATCAAAATGATTACCGGCAAAACCAACCAGCACCTTTTCAAGACCTGTAATAGACTGAAGAAGAATCTTTACCTGTGCTTTGCACCATAATTTAAGATCTGTGGCAACCTGGTCATTTCTACTGCGTCCGGTATGCAGTTTTTTACCTAAATCCCCTACTTTATCGATAAGCTTTGACTCTACATATGAATGGATATCTTCAAAGCCGGCATTGGCAATTGAATGCGGGTCCTTATTCACTTCAGCAAGGAGTTCCTGCAATGCAGCCAGCAGTCTGGTTAATTCATCATTGGTAATAATACCAACAGAAGCGATTGCCTTGGCCCAGCCTATAGAACCTTCAATGTCTTCCTTTGCCATACGGTAATCAAATACCAATGAATCATTAAATGATTTAAATCTTGCGTCTGCTTCCTGTGTAAAGCGACCACCCCATAAAGCCATAATTATTTCCCTATATAAAATACAAAGTAATTTTGCAAACTTAGGTTTATGCATCTTCCTGCATTATTACGTTTAAACACATATCCTGCAGGAAGGAAATACCAAAACCGACTTAAAACTGTGTGAATTTTATCATGTTATGTTTAATAAATGTAGATATGCCCCAAAGTTAATTGTCATCTTTAAAAAACAAGTATATCTGACATACATAGAACGTTATATAACGCTTTACAATCACTACTAATACGACATATCCTTAGTTGCATAAAAAAACCCGGATAACTCCGGGTTTTCTGTATTTCTCAGAACAATTTTAATTATTTATTCTTGTTAGCTGCATTAATAGCACGTATACGTGCAGGAAGTGAGTAAAGCTTGATAAAGCCTTCTGCATCAGCCTGATTATATACTTCATCTTCACCGAATGTACAGAAATCAACGTTGAACAGACTGTGATCAGACTTCTTCTGAATAGCGGTAACAGAACCCTTGTAAAGTTTAAGAACTACTTCACCACTGCATACTTCAGCAATATTGTTAGCAGAAGCTAAAATAGCGTCGCAGAGAGGAGTGAACCAACGACCGTCATATACCAGCTGGGCAAAATCTTCACCAAGCTTGGTCTTGTATGATCTTAAGCTCTTATCAAGTACGAGTTCGTCAATTGCACGAAGAGCAGCCATCATTACTGTTCCGCCTGGGGTTTCATAACAACCGCGTGACTTCATACCAACAAGTCTGTTTTCAGTGATATCTACACGGCCTACACCATGACGTGCAGCAATATCATTTAATGTAGCAAGACAGTTATAGGCTGACATTTCCTTACCGTTAACTGCTACAATTTCACCCTTTTCAATCTTAACAGAAACCTCCTCCGGAGTGTTAGGAGCATCTTCAGGCTTGGTAGTCCAGGTCCAAACAGCATCTGTAGCCTTATTCCAGGTATCCTCAAGTTCGCCGCCTTCAGTAGAGATATGCCATGCATTAGCATCACGGCTGTAGATCTTCTTAAGAGTAGCCTTACATGGAATGTTGCGTACGCTTAAGTAATTTAATAATTCTTCGCGTGAGCGCATTGTCCAGATACGCCATGGAGCAATAACCTTTAACTGTGGAGCAAGTGCAGCTACAGCACTTTCAAATCTAACCTGATCATTACCCTTACCGGTGCAGCCGTGGGCAATTGCATCAGCGCCTTCAGCAAGTGCTACTTCAACAAGAGCCTTGGCAATTACAGGGCGAGCCATTGAAGTACCTAAAAGGTAGGTACCTTCGTAAATAGCACCGGTCTTGATTGTTGGATATACATAATTCTTAACGAATTCTTCCTTAAGATCCTTAACAATGCACTTTGATGCACCAGAAGCCTTTGCCTTATCTTCAACACCTACGAGATCATCGGCTTCCTGACCCACGTCAGCAACGAAGCAGATAACTTCGCAGTTATCATAATTTTCTTTTAACCAAGGTACAATTGCAGAGGTGTCCAAACCACCTGAATAAGCTAAAACTACTTTCTTAATAGCCATTTAATACTACTCCTGATTTAACAAAGTACTAAGAACTGCCATATGAGCGTGCATACGATTTTCACCCTCATCATAAATCAATGAACAAGGTCCATCCATAACTTCTGAAGTTATTTCATATTCTCTATGTGCCGGCTGGCAGTGAAGAACATGTTTGATCCCTGTTTTGTCAAGTAACTGCTGGTTGATCTGATAAGGCATAAATCTGCTCTTCACCATATCCAGCGGAGTATCGTCGCCCATTGATACCCATGTATCGGTATACGCAACATCAAAACCGATAATTTCATCCACATTATCTGTTACTCTGAGATGAGCACCTGTGCTCTTAGCCACCTCACAGGCAGCTTCATAAACCTGAACATCAGGACCGCTTCCCTTCGGGCACACACAGGTCACATCAGTACCGAGTTTTGCACCGGCAATCAACAGGGAATTTGTAACATTGTTACCATCTCCGAGATAGGCGAGCTTCACCTTTGACAAATCACTGTAATGTTCTCTGATAGTCTGGAAATCGGCAATAGCCTGACACGGATGGTACAGGTCACAAAGAGCATTTACAACAGGAACTGAACCGTATTTTACCAGTTCCTGCAGAGTGCTGTGTAAAAATACACGGGCAACAATACCATTTACCCAGCG
>OMYE01000016.1 GCA_900315145.1 uncultured Pseudomonadota bacterium
TGTTCGGCTGTCGGATTTATTTCCGTCTTGAAGCTCTTTAGCAATTTCCTTATCACCTTCTATTTGTTTTTATACTTACGAAGTCCGTACAACAATAATATCCTTTTGTAATATATTTAAACATATTTAATTACTAATATCAATATTTTTAATTACTTAAAAAATCTCCCTGTGACTTTCCGTATCCTCGATCTGTTTTCAAAAAAATCTTTTTCTGTATTTTCCCAGTCGCAGACATATAATCAGCAATAAAAAAGCGACAGTACCGTTGAAAATCTTTTTCATAATTCTGAAATCATTCAGGCTGACTGTTCCCAAAAATATCAACAGCAGGAGTCAGTTCTGAATAAATTTTCCGGATGTATTGTAATAAATATTATTTCTGAATACCGTTATTAGCATAATTTTTATAAAAACGCCATAAAACAGCGTTTTTTCAGTTCATAATATCAACAACTAAACAATCATTATATTTTGTTATTTTAAGTTATAAAAATTTCATATATACAAAATTAACAAATTGTGAACCCGTTGAAAAATCGAAACTTTTAAAATGCAAGTAAAAAATTTTATTTTTTTTTCTCTTCTTTATAAATCGTTAATTTTCAAAGGATATGTGTCTTATCCACAAACTTGTTAACACCACTGTAAACAAATTCCGTGCACAAGGGAGTGAATAATATATTTTAGATACTTGATTTTTACTATTTATTACATCAAAATATAATTAATCTGTATTTGTAAGTTATTTTTTATTTCAACAAAATATAACCATATTTTTTTACAAATATTGAAAACATGAACAACAATTAAACAGCAAACTAAAAAATAGATTAAAAACAAAACAGAACAGCTCATTTTTTCTTCAGATATTCAACATTTTCCCCAAAACAACCAAACATATTTATTAATGCATAAACAGTTGTGATAAGTTATAATTCAATTAGCACTAAAAAAGTATGTAAAAAAATTTTTTTCAAATCTTATTCTACTCAAGATCGAGGTTAATCTATGAATAATAAGAACAAACAGGATTCGATTAAAAATACAGCAATCGAATCGAAAACCTCCGGCAGAAAAAAGAAAAGATCTGCTAAGAATCATATAACTCCAGAGCTGTTCTTCTCCGAAAACTGCTGTTTTAGAAATAAAATCGACAATTTTTCCCTGAACAGCGAAATTGACACCAAATTCATTCAGATGCTACTTATAACCGACATGAATTCAGGTAGCGGGGAATAAATCCCTGTTCCCGCGTTTTCTGTTTCAGGCGTTATAATTTAAATGACTTTTCGCTGTCGCTTCTTTTATTTTCTTATTCTTTTTGTTTTATGATTAACATACCTGAAAACGGATAATCGGTCTTTTTTTATGCCAGTCCTTCTTCCCGCCTCTTCTACCAGCCGAACCAGCTCTATTTTTTTATTATTCTTATTTATTCTGTGCCTTTCTTTTTCTATTTTCACACTCATTCATATTTTGTTTTCGCTCTTCTCTAATGTAAATCTTACTGTTGATTTTTGCGGTTAAAGCGTTAAAGTGTACATTTGATAAATAAAGCTTTTATAAAACAGTAATAAAAATGGTATGGAGGACTATTCATATGATGACGCCGGCTACAAAGTTTCTAGACAGTAACAAAATCCAGTACAACATGTATAAATACGAATGTGATGCAAAATCAGACTTTGGTCACCTTGCTGCAGAAAAACTTGGCAGAAATCAAAATGAAGTATTCAAAACTCTGCTGATTCATCATGAAAAGACATACGTTACAGCAGTTATTCCCGTAAACTGCAATCTCAATCTCAAAAGAGCTGCCAAACTCGCCGGTCTGAAAAACGCAGAAATGGTTAAGCCTGCTGATGCCGAAAGACTTACCGGCTATGTTTGTGGCGGCATCAGTCCGTTCGGTCAGAAAAGACGTACCATAACTCTGGTTTCCGACC
This sequence comes from uncultured Pseudomonadota bacterium, assembly GCA_900315145.1. Classification (GTDB taxonomy): domain Bacteria; phylum Pseudomonadota; class Gammaproteobacteria; order Enterobacterales; family Succinivibrionaceae; genus Ruminobacter. Next base: position 1,950 of record OMYE01000016.1, read on the forward strand.
GGGCTCTGGTTCTTACGGAAATGCTTGTAAGTGGCGGACAGAGAGGTTTCTCTGTCGGACTTCCGCCTGATGTACTTGTCAAGGTTCTTGATGCTAAAACCGGTGATATTACTGATGATCAGTAATCACCGATAGGAACTCTGCCATGAAACTGAGTTTTTCAAGTAGCATTATTATCATACCAATAAAAGAGAACAAGTCTGCATGTTGATGTTAAAATATTTAGCAAATTTCTGTTTTTCGTCCCGGTTGTTCTAGATACAGAATAACTGCGTATATGACAGCAGCATTCTGACTCTCGGCAGACTGCGGAACATTTACCCGCTGTAAAACCTATACTGAGAGCTCACCGGCAGCATCACTCCTGACGCACATAAAAAGAAGCATTTTTCCCAGTCATGTACGAAAACAAACAGGATTAATATACCGGCAGACTGAATATAAATATGTCAGCCATGCATGTATTTTCAACATTTTGACTTTGAGATCAGATGATAACGAATATGAATAACGAATCTGCTTTAAATTCACTGGAACCGATTCCGGTATGGCAATACTTTTCAGATATTTGCAACATTCCCCACACATCTGGAAACGAAAAAAACATGGGTGATTTTCTGATTGAATTCGCGAGAGTTCATAATCTGGAATGTCATCAAAGTAACTGCGGTAATGTTTTTATAAAAAAAGCAGCTACCTCAGACAAAGTCGGCCACTCCCCAGTTATTCTTCAGGCTCACATGGATATGGTGGGCGTAAAAAATGACAAAACAGAATTTGACTTCTCCATTGATCCCATCAAACCTGTAGTCACAGACGACGGCTTTGTCACAGCGGAAAACACTACTTTAGGTGCGGACAACGGTATAGGTATGGCCATAATCCTGGCGATTTTAGCCGGCAATAACATATCTCATCCAGAGATTCATGCCTTATTCACCGTAGCTGAAGAAACGAGTATGGGAGGCGCTGTTCTACTCACTCCTGACGACATTGATGCCAATCTTGCCATCAACATTGATTCAGAGGATCTCGGGGAAATCTGTGTCGGCTGTGCCGGTGGCAGTGGCTATACCATTAGTACGGAACCTGATATTGCCGCAGTTCCGGATACGGGATATGATGCTTTGGTTATACGGGTGTATAACGGCGTGGGAGGACACAGCGGTATAGATATCAATAAAAAGAGGCTTAATGCTGCCAGCGCCATCCTCGCCATGATAAACTTTCTCAAGGAATCTGATATTGATGTACATATATCGGATATTTCATCAGGAACTGTTAAAAACTCCATTCCTTCAGAAGGTTATGCCGTAATCTGTCTGCAGAAGCACCTGACCAGTAAAGCTCTTACCCTGCTTCAGGATTTTGCCTTGAGGCTGCAGACCAGGTATACAGAAACAGATCCTAATATTTCATTTGAATTCTCCAAGACAGATAATATCCCGGACTTCATGACCACAGAGAAAGCCACTGAAAACATTCTAACACTTCAGGGACTCAATACTAAAATAATGGAATATGTTCCGGGAACCCAGAATCCTATGACCTCATGCAATTTAGGCAGAATCCACTGGGAGAACAACAAATGCACATTCTCGCTTCTAGCAAGGTTTGCTACCTCTGAAGGAAAAAATAAGGTTGAATCCAGGATTAATGAACTTGTTGCAGCAGCAGGTGCTGTCATTGACAATTATGAAACCTATGTTTACTGGGAACCGGACTTTGAAAGTCACATGCTTTCAAGAGCAGTCTCCACCTACCATAAGCTCACAGGTAACGACTCCGTTACCACTGTAATTCATGCCGGACTAGAGTGCGGTCTTTTCAAGAAGCTGAATCCTAAGCTTGATATCATCTCCATAGGTCCGGATATATATGGTGCCCACAGCTGTAATGAAAAGGTAAGAATTTCATCCGTTGCTGTATGCTTCGAATGGATTAAACTTATGTTGGCGGACATTTAACGCAAAAAACAATTAGTAATGAATTTCAAGGGCATAAAAAAAGAGAATCCTGTGGGTTCTCTTTTTTTTTTCGATGTTTCCTTAATATCCTTTGCCGGCAACAGCCGTGGCTGTCAGCCGGTTCTATGCAAAAATTAAGGTCTCAGTGATCTTTCGCCCTGAGAAATACCGCAGACACCTGAACGGATAATTTCAACAATGTCAGCAGCCTGACTGATGGCATTAAGGAAATTATTGAGTTCCTCACTGGTACCGATTACCTGAATGGTGTAGAGATCCGGAGTAAGGTCAACAATCTGACCATGAAAAATGTCAGAAATTGACTTAATTTCATCCCTTAAATCTCTAGTATTGGCTCTAACCTTTGCAAGCATGATTTCTCTTTCTATATGACCTGAATCAGCTAGATCAAATACCTTCAGAACATCAATAAGCTTGTGCAACTGCTTGGTGATCTGTTCAACCTCATCGTCATCACAGTAAGTGACAATAGTCATGCGGGAAAGAGTATCATCTTCTGTCGGCGCAACGGTCAGTGATTCAATGTTAAAGCCACGCTGTGAAAACAAACCTACTACACGGCTTAAAGCCCCTGCTTCATTTTCAAGCAGAACTGAAATAATATGTTTCATTATGTACGCTCCGTCTTGCTTAAGAACATATCAGCCATTGATCCTCCGCCAATCTGCATTGGATATACACGGGAATCAGGATCTGCAATAACATCTACCACAACTGTCTTGTCATGAATAGAGAATGCCTTAGCCATAACTTCATCAAGCTGAGCTTCATTTTCTACTCTTAAACCAACCTGACCATAAGATTCAGCCAGTTTAACAAAATCAGGTACCGCATCCATATAGGACTCACTCTGACGTCCGTTGTAGAACATCATCTGCCACTGCTTAACCATACCAAGCGAGCGGTTATTAATGATAATAACCTTTACGGGCACACTGTACTGCAGACAAACAGCAAGCTCTTGAAGGTTCATCTGGAATGAACCGTCGCCTGTAAAGCATACAACTTCACATTCCGGCTTGGCGATCTTTGCACCTATAGCAGCAGGGAAACCATACCCCATAGTTCCAAGTCCGCCTGAAGACAGGAAGCGACGAGGCTGCTGCAACGGATAGTAAAGTGCAGCAAACATCTGATGCTGACCGACGTCGGTTACAACAATAGCATCACCTTTTGAAGCTTTATAAACAGATTCAACGACTCTGGCAGGATGTAACAGTCCCTCAGTGATATCACTAGCATATTCCAGCGGATGTGCAGTCTTGAAGCCGTCAATCATTTTCCACCAGTCGGCACTGTTAGCATCAATGATAGAACTGTCAACATTGCCGTTTGCCTGAAGCTCCTTGATAGCTTCATTCAGCTGATCAAGAACTGTATTTACATTACCTACGATAGGTACGTCTACTTCAACACACTTTGAAATTGAAGACGGGTCAATATCAACATGAATGATGCGGGCTTCCGGACAGAACTTGGAAACGTTGTTGGTTACACGATCATCAAAACGGGCACCTAGAGCAATAATCAGGTCTGAATTGTGCATTGCCATATTAGCAGCATAAGTTCCATGCATTCCGAGCATACCAAGGCACAGTCTGTCACTGCCGGGAAATGCGCCTATAGCCATCAGGGTTGTAACTACCGGAATATTGAAGCGATGAGCAAGATCAGCAACCTTTTCTGAAGCTTCTGAAGCTACAACACCTCCACCGATATAAAGAATTGGCCGCTTGGCTTCAACAACCATTCTGGCTGCTCTCTTTACCTGACCTCTGTGACCTACAGTGGTAGGATTATAGGAACGCATTGAAATATTGCTTAACGGAATTGTTTCATAAGGGAACTTCAACTGCGGATTCTGTGTATCCTTTGGAATATCTACAACTACAGGACCGGGACGGCCGGTAGAGGCAATGTAGAATGCCTTTCTGATGTATTCAGGAATATCGGTAGCCTTCTTGCAGAGGAAGCTGTGTTTTACGATAGGGCGTGAAATACCCAGCATATCAACTTCCTGGAAAGCATCTGAACCGATTAATGTTGTGGCGACCTGACCGGTCAGTACAACCATAGGAATTGAATCAGCATAGGCTGTGGCAATACCAGTGATAACATTGGTAGCACCAGGACCTGAAGTAACCAGAACACAGCCTACCTTACCGGTGGCTCTTGCATAACCGTCAGCCATGTGTGAAGCGCCCTGTTCATGACGAACAAGAATATGCTTTATCTTGGATGATTCGAGCAGAGCATCATAAATGTGAAGAACGCCACCACCAGGATATCCGAATATCTTATCAACCCCCAAATCCTCAAGGGTGCGAATAACCATCTGGGCACCAGATAACATTTCCATATAAAAGCCTCCGGGCTTTATTAAATATTTAGAATTTTTAGAAATAATACGAAGTCAACGACTACATAACTCATCAGTTCGATCAAATTAATAAGTCATAAGCTCTGAATACACTTATTTTTGACTGGCCGACACAACCATCCGCTAAAAAAATAATTTTCATAAATGAAATTTACTTAAGAAAACAATCTTGATGAAGGTAACTGTTACCCTCATGCGGTCAGTGTGATAGTTAAAAACTACATGTACTTTATATCAAAAACGGCATCATAATTCAACAAATTATTATTATCCAGAGGTATCTGCCTGCCTCAGGATAATTCTTTGTCTTAAAAAAGTCTCCTGTTTACTGCTCAATGGCCAGCATATAGCTGTATGCCTCGTCAACAGTAAGATTCCTGCTGTCTATGTATAGCTTGCTTTTTATATATTTACGAGACGCTTCAAGAATAGTCTGTCTGTCATTTCTGCCTTCTCGCGGCAGGAACCCCGACGAAATAAGACGTTTGCTTATATATTTAAGCTTTTCTTTCTGAGAAAGTCCGGATCCGATTCTTGATCTGCTCTGATTTCCGGAAGATTTTCCAACTTTTTTTCCGGAGTTCTTTGCAATAACGCCTTTTTCCACACCGTCATCTAGATATTTCACCGTATTCTGAACATCATTATTTCTGGCAGCGGCATACAGTTCAAGAGACGGTATAGGTTTAGTAATACTGTCAGCAAAACCTACACCGGCACTCGTCAGCATATCAGACATCCAACCGCGACCGGCTCCCTGACAGTTAAACGGCATAATCTCCCGCCTGCAGACGGTATACATCTCCTGCCGTTTAAACAGAGTGCTCACATTAGGCAAATCAATATAGCCGCTTCGATCCGTAAAATTGTAGATTGAGGCGAATTCCACACCGGATATACCCACCCATAGCATGACAAAGGTTAGCAGACTGTTGATTCTCACAGCCTCCCGGAATTTTCTCTTTCTGCAGGTAAGTATATTCCAAAGAAACTCTCCGGCGGATACTATCAGAGCAAGACAGGTTATCAGCAGAATTACGGCATATTCACTTAAAAACCAGTCCTTCAGGTTAAAAACAAAAGCTATATGCGTAACACTGTTAAGTCCCTTTTCCCAGTCAGAGAAATCCAGATCATGAACATACTGAATGATACTTCTGACCAAACTATCCGTATACGGCAGTTTCTCGAGAAACATATCGGTAAAGGAAAAGGATACGACCGCCATAAAAACGAAACCGAGTCCCCAGAAGAAATGAGTGGAATCAAAAACCTTCCACCAGAAGAACCTGTTAACTTTATCCTCGACAAGATAAGTACTGCGGTACGGATTCTCATACTTTTTTCTGATAACAAAACAGGTTAAGGCCGTCAAAACAGCCGGCACTGACATAACGGCAAGATAGAAAAGATAACCTGAAAGAAACAGCAGGCATATCAGATTACTCACAATCAATAGCCATATGGTGGTGACAATACCATAGAATGCAAACACTACACCTACAAAAAAGTTATCGGAAAAAGAATCAATGCAGTTATCAATCTGCTCCTTTATATGCTCAATGATATTCCGCCAGTAGCATCTGAATGTCAGAATAAAATCAGGATAGCTGCGGTAAAAATAATAGTTTTTCACTCTAACGGGAAATGGAATACCTTTCTGATACACCTGATTGCTGTTTTTTACCTCTCCAGCCGTGGATATGATATTTCTGATAATAAAAAACGAACAGTTTATCAGGGCAACCGCACTGACTATGAGAAATATTACCGAGACAACAGATATAAAGATAAATGCCACAATCACAGCTACGGTAAGGATTATTAACAAGGAGATAAGCATGGCTGCACCTGCAAGATCGGCGCTGTTATCTCTTTCGTAAATGTAAACGAACTTAGTTTCGTCAGGCATTTCTCTTTCTCCGGATAATAATCTGTTCCATTGATATCCGGATAAAACCGGAACTCTGAATAAATACGTCTTCCTTATCACCTGAAGGTAAGGGGCCTGTAACTGTCCGGTAATAATAACGGATATAAAAAGAAACAGCATTCAACTGTAAATTTAACGGATACCAAGCTGTAGCTGGAAATAAAAAATCCTGTATTCCGACCGGAAGACCGTTCAGTAACACAGGACACGTATGATAGTATAATTCCGGCCGGACAGTTCAAATGAAAATGAATAAGGAGAACCTTATCATATTATTTTTTTCTGCATCCGTTTTGTTGCCGGTCGTCAAACAGTTTTCAGTATAGTAGCGGAAAACCTCAATGAGAAAGGCGGTCCGCCATATCCTTCGGATATGCCGTCCTATTTAATCATTTTTCTTTCTTCGACACCATTAATTCTGACAGCTTCAGCAATTTTCTTGTCAGTATAGTGCTTACTTAGAGCATAGAAAGCCCAGCAGATGCTGACAGGATAGCCGAAACCGGTTAAACAGAAAATCAGACAGAATATTCCCTGAAACGGCTTGCCCAGAATAAACAATACCAGAAAAGGAAGCAGGATAGCAAGTACAATCATCATGGCAAAAAAACTCCATTAAAAATCAAAAATAAACATTGCAATTCTTATACACGGCATCCGGGGATTTCAACCGGGAATAATAAATCAGTGAACCATCTTCGATTAAAGCAGCTTATTCAGTACCTGAAGCGGGTGCATAATGGTAACCTGTTCCATTCGGCGAACCTGTTCTCGACATGAATAACCGGTTGCCAGACACTGTTCAATCGGATATTTCTTAAATACCGGAGCCCAGTTTTCTTTATAAATTGCCTTGCTCCGTTCAACATTTCCGGCAATATGACCATATAAACCAGCCATACCGCAACAGCCTACAGGAACCGGCACCAGTCTGATACCTGCTTTGTCAAAAATTCTGGTCCAGTCACCATGTGTTGTCGGCTTAAGACTCTTCTGAGTACAGTGTGCCAGCAGGTAGTACTCCTTGAGACCTGCTTTCTTATCATCGGCAACACTCTTCACTGCATCAAGATTGTCAAGAAGCCATTCCTGGGTAAGCTGCACCAGAAAATCACCTCGATCATCACCTAAAATTTTCCGGTATTCATCACGATAACAAAGAGTCATGGCAGGATCAACTCCAACCATAGGAATACCCAGTCTGTACACTTGATTGTAGAAATCGGCAGTTGACTTAGCCATTCTGGCGAATTCTCTCATGTATCCACGAATATGCGCCACCTTGCCGTTAGGCTTTAACGGGAGAATTACCGGAATTCTGCCGAGCTTTTCCACAAGTTCCACAAAATCGGCAATCACTCTGGCATCATAGGCTGTGGTAAAGGCATCCTGAACCAGAATGACATACTTCTTTCTGTCTTCGGCTGATAAGGCACTTAACTTTTCCAAATCAAGATATTCTGCACTGGTATTCTTCACCAGAGTGTTGAATGTCGGGTAACTGATCTCCGGAACATCAACAAAACCCCACAGCTTTTTAGTCATGTATTTAACCGGTGTCAGACCGTTTACAGTATTCAGAAGTCTAGGTATTCTAGCCATAAAAGGTGTGGCAGTCTCAATATTTTTAATAAGGAGATCGCCTGCCGGTCTTAAATAACGTCCGTAATAAAGATTTAAAAATCTGGATCTGAAATCAGGAACATCTACCTTTACAGGACATGCTGAAGCACAGGCTTTACATGCAAGGCAGCATTCCATTACCTCTCTCACCTCATGACTGAAATCATCACTCTGACTATTACTCAGGGTATTGCTGATTCTGGCAAACAGATCCTTCAATCTTAAACCCGGTTCATCCAGCTTCTTTTCCTCATCAAGAGGATTTACCCCGGCAAGCTCCATTAAACGCAGCCATTCACGGGTGAGTCCAGCTCTTCCCTTAGGAGACTGACGGCGATCACCTAACAACTTATACGTCGGGCACATCGGTGCAGTCTTGTCGAAATTAAAGCACAGTCCGTTACCATTACAGGTTACGGCTGCTCTAAAGCTCTGTCTTACCTCCTTAGGGATTGTTCTGTCAAACGTACCTCTCTTAACGTCATCAACACTTACAAGATGATCTACATCATTTCCCCATGGGATGCATATCTTACCCGGATTCAGGCGGTTATTCGGATCAAATGCAGCCTTAACCTTTCTCAGTTCATCAAACAGTCCCCCGAAAAATTCCGGACCGTATTCAGAACGGAATCCTCGGCCGTGTTCACCCCACATAATGCCACCATACTTGGCGGTAAGAGCAACAACAGAATCAGAAATTTCACGCAATGTCTTTTCCTGCTCAGGGTCGCAGAGATCCAAGGCAGGTCTTACATGGAGTACACCTGAATCAACATGACCGAACATACCGTAGGTAAGTCCGTGGCTGTCCAGAAGTGCTCTGAATTCCTTAATATAATCCGCAAGATGCTTCGGCGGAACTACAGTATCCTCAGTAAACGCAATCGGCTTGGCGTCACCGGCGGCATTGCCTAAAAGACCTACAGCCTTCTTGCGCATTGCGTACACAGCAAGAATATCCTTAAGATCAACACAGGTTTGATAACCGATAATCCCCCTGCTGTTACCGGCACTGCCAAGCTCGGCATCCAGAACGTCGATTAAGGCCTTCATTCTGCCACCTTCAAGTTCATTGTCCCATCCGGCAAATTCAACGATATTGATGCCGTCCATGGTCTTATCAGGAACTTCTTTTATCAGATCCTTAACACTGTGCCATACAATATCCTGTTTGGCCAAATTAAATACCTTGGAATCCACTGTTTCTACAGAAAGTGCATTTGCCTCCACTAGAACCGGAGCATGTCTCAGTGCAGAATCAAAGCTGTCATACTTGATAACAACCAGTGAACGGTAGCTTGGTACCGGAGTAAGATCCACCTCTGCTCCGACAATAAAGCCCAGAGTACCTTCAGCACCGCATATGATACGGGATATGTCCAGAGTGTCTATTTCAGGATCATATACATGCTTGAGATCATAACCGGTTAAAAATCTGTTTAGATCCGGAAAGGTGTTGATAATCTCATCCCGTTTATTTCTGGCAATATTGTATACTGTACGGTAGATACGACCTTCCATATTCTCCATATCAAGCTTGGCCTTAAGCTCATCCCCGCTTACCGGCGCAAAGGTTACCAGAGAACCGTCAAGCAGCACCACGTCAACACTTATAATATGCTGTGAGGTTTTGCCATACTTAAGAGACCCCTGACCTGAAGAGTCATTACTTATCATACCGCCGAAGGTGGCACGGTTTGAGGTTGATAACTCTGGAGAAAAGAAGAGACCGTGAGGTTTAATCTGCTGGTTCAAATAGTCCTTAATAACACCAGCTTCAACATGTACGCGGCGCTTCGCCACATCCAGACCGGTGATACCGCGCATATGTCGGGACAGATCTACAACCACCCAATCAGTGAGTGACTGACCGTTAGTACCTGTACCGCCGCCTCTTGGAGCGAATTTTATAGAGGCGAATTCCGGCTCATTGGCAATCTTTACCGCCAGCACGACATCCTGAGCATTTTTAGGCAGAATCACCCCCGCCGGGATCTTCTGATAAACGGAATTATCAGTTGCTACTGCCATTCTGCTTGAATATGAATACTCAATATCCCCCTGGAATGATTCATTCTTTAATCTTTCAAAATACTTAAGATAAACTGACTCTACGCTGTATGCAGGGTTAATCTTTGGAATCATATGCTGGCACCATTAAAATAAATAAGCACTGTATGGATTGTACAATATAACGGATAACCGTCGTTCTCAAACCTGATATCTGATGCCTCCGGAGAGCATTTTCCATACTCCCGCAATCCGGAAGTCTTCAAATCCCGGAGTTTTCGGAAACCCGACGGTTCATTCTAAAAAATGATAAAAATGTCTGAGAGAACTTAAAAAGAACCTTTATTTCAGACTGTAAAAGTTTTCTGCTATTTTCTCACTTTTGTGATTAATTGCAAATAAAAAGCATTATATTTGACGTTTTTTTCCAACGACAGCCGCTCCTCCCTGAAAATGATTAAAATATCAGTTAAAAAACATAAAAAGAAGGTAAATTACTGTCATTGTTGGAATCAGATGTAATCATAATCAGAAAAACGGGCGATATTTTAGCATTAACCGGTATCTTTGCATGCTTATACGTAATGGAAATCAGCTTACATACTGCTGTGCTACATCATGATTTCAATTCCGGTAAATATCTTTTAAATGAAAACTGTCTGCTCCTAGATACTCTCGTCATATTCGGCGATATACGGCAGTTCACGGTACTTTTCATTAAAATCCAGACCATAGCCGATGACAAACAGATCCGGAATTTTAAAAAGAGAAATATCCGGCTGGAAATCATTAACCCTTTTTGAAGGTTTATCCAGCAGTGTCACTACCTTTAGAGACAGAGGATTTCTTGAACGCAGGATGGCGTCAACCTCATGAAGGGTTCTGCCGGTATCCACAATATCTTCGACTAAAACCACATGATAATTGCTGATATCCCGGTTAAGATCCATCACAATATCCACCATGGCGGTTGATTTGGTTCCGCAGTAGCTTTTTACATACATAAAAGCTACTTCACTCGGAGTCTGAATCTTACGACATAAATCAGCCATAAAAACAAAAACTCCACTCAAAATACCGACCAGAAGCAAAGGCTTCCCACGATACTCTTCAGTAATTGCAGCAGCAACTTCAGAAATACGCCGCTGGATTTCATCATTGGTTATAAGAACACGTTTAATTTTCTTATAGTCACTGTTAATCATAGTAGCCTCTTATCTCCCGGCTTGATAATATTTGAAAAAATGCACACTATCTATAATATATCCAATGACATTTGAATAAAATAACTACAGCAGGAAATAATCAAGGTTTATGATACCTCCGTGCATTATTACAATTTTATCTAAATACGGCAGTTCGCATAATCCTCCACAAACTTATTTGAGTACCCTTAATATTCTTCATAAAACATAAGTAAAAGAACACCTTAATCCGTTTTTTCAAGAAACAGAAAAAAATATTTAAAGAAGCAGCATATTGGATTTACAACTGCTTTTTTTTAATTCCTCTTATATGGAAAATTAAGTAAGTGACTCAGGTTAGTAGTACAATAAGCAAAATTATTTATAAGGACATCAAACCATGATTAACCCAAAAATGTACGAACTCGGTTCACGTCGCAGTGTTATCAGAGAAATATTTGAATACGGCAAACTCAGAAAACAGGAGGTAGGTGAAGACAAGGTTTATGATTTCAGTATCGGCAATCCAAGCGTTGAAGCACCTGCAGCCGTAGCTGAACGCGTAAAAGAACTTCTTGAAGTAAATCCTTCTACTCTGGTTCACGGCTATACCTCTGCTCAAGGAGATCCTAAAGCACGTCAGGCCATTGCAGATGATTTAAACAACAGATTCGGCACCTCTTTTACAGGTAGCAATGTTTATCTAACCTGCGGTGCTGCTGCCTCACTGACCATCTCACTAAGATCCGTTATCGACAGTGAAAATCAGAATGTTATGGTTTTTGCTCCGTTCTTTACTGAATACAGAGTATTCATTGAATCCATGGGAGCATCCATACAGGTAGTACCGGCATCATTCCCTAAACTAGACCTTAATTTAGACGCCTTTGAGAACATGATTAACGACAAAACAGTTGCCGTTATTCTTAACTCTCCTAACAACCCTACCGGTGTTGTTTACAGTGAGGAACAGATTATGAGACTCGCTGAAATTCTCAATAGAAAAAGTGCTGAATTCGGTCACCCTATATACATCATCTCTGATGAACCTTATCGTGAAATAACCTATGGTTGCGTACCGCCTTTTATCACAAAATACTACGCAAATTCCCTTATCTGCTACTCATACAGCAAGGGGCTGTCACTACCAGGAGAACGTATTGGATATATCCTTGTTCCGGATGTAATGCCTGAATGGCAGAACATGTACGCTGCAGTCTGCGGTGCCGGCCGTTCACTAGGCTTTATTTGTGCTCCAACAATGTTCCAGCACGTAATCACCAAGTGTGCACCGCTCACCTCGGACCTTAGCAAATATGCAGCAAACAGAGACCTTATTTATAACGGACTAACTGAGCTGGGTTACGAATGCGTGCGTCCTGACGGAGCCTTCTACTTGTTTGTAAAATGTCTTGAGGATGATGCCAATGCATTCTGCATGAGAGCAAGAAAATATGATCTGCTACTGGTACCTAGTGATGATTTCGGCTGTCCGGGATATGTCCGCATAGCCTACTGTGTATCAGCTGATACCATCAAAAACTCTATGCCGGCATTCAAAGCTTTAGCTGAGAGCTACAAATAATTTCAGCGAACCGGAACACTGCTGATTTAAGATTTTAAAAGCTTAAAATCTGATTATCCGCATTCTGATATGAAAGTTAAGAAGCGACTCAATATATTAAATTTGAATCGCTTTTTATTTGTGTCATCAGAAGAATGCCGTTACGTCACAATGTTAAAAAAATCTGCACCATATCCGGATTTCATATTGCCATGCATGAATTAGCAGAAAACGTTCTCTAAAAGTGATAAAATCAGCAGTATTTACTATAAATATTTACTATATTTTTTTGTATATGGGGCAGACAATGGAAATTAAGCATTTAGACTACGTTACAACCGGCGTATGCGCTAGAGTTATATCACTCGACATTGATGAGAATCATGTTCTCTCAAATGTTCATTTTCTCGGCGGATGCAACGGCAATCTTAAAATGATAGCCAAATTTGTAAACGGCATGAAGGCAGAGGATGTTGTAGCAAAATGTTCGGGAAATCTCTGTGGTAATAAAAATACCTCATGCGCTGATCAACTGGCTCACGCTGCAGAAGCCGCTCTTAAACTGTAGAAACGTACGGCATAAATCCTGCTTAAGACCTGTTCTCACGGACAGGTCTTTTTTTATTTCTTTATTTTTATAAGAATTCCCGGTGTTACTCTTTCAAATACTTTTCGCTCCACAAAAGTATTCCGGCATAAAAAAAGTACAGTCTGTATAGACTGTACTTCAAAGACGCAATATTGTATCTAGTTAAGATATTTTACATTTTATATTATATATGTTGAGACTGTTCCGTATTATTTGCTTGGATTAACAATACGATCTTCAGCAGTCTTCAACGCTTCATCTACTGTCTGACGACCGGTAGTGGCATTCTTAAGAGCAGACTGTAATGAACTCCAGAATCTTGTCATTTCAGGAACGCTTGGCATGATATCACCCATCTTTGCATTAGCCATGGTCTGAGCAATACGAGGATCAGACTCTAACTTAGCTTCAAAGCTCTTGAGTGCAGCTGCCCCCAAAGGTTTATCATCATTCATTTCACTCAGCCCCTCATCGGTAAGCAGATAGTTAAGGAGGAATTCCTTAGCCAGGTCCTTATTAGGAGAAGCATTGTTGATAGTCATACCAAGTACACCTACAAACGGCTTACCTGGGTTACCATCTAATGTAGGGAATGGGTTTACGCTGTAGTTAACCTTCTTGTACTGCCCCCACGACCAAGCACCATTTATAATACAGCCAACCTTACCGGCTACGAAGCTTGATTCCATGATACCATAGTCAGCTCCCTTAGGAATATGACCGCCCTTGATCATGTTTACGAGATAGCTGAGCCCCTTCTTAGCGCCTTCATTGTTAACACCGGTCTTGGTTACATCATATACCCCCTTGGCATCGGTTCTGAATGCAAAACCGCCGTTAGCAGAAAGGAGCGGATAGCTGAAGTAGGCATTGTTGTAGTCCCACATGATTGCGTGCTTGCCTTCTTTCTGAAGCTTCTTATCGAGGTCGACCAGTTCTTCAAAGGTCTTAGGAGCTTCAGGAACGATATCCTTGTTACAAATCAGAGCAATAGCTTCGATTGAAACCGGATAACCATAGTACTTACCGTTAACCTTCATTGCATCCCAGGCCACCTTCTGGAATCTATTGAGTTCGTCTTCAGTTGGAACAATTTCAGTTAAAAGACCAGACTGAACCCATTCACCGAAACGGTCATGAGCCCACATAAAAATATCCGGACCGTTACCTGATGCAGCATTCTGCTGGAACTTGACTTCAACCTGATCCGGATGACCTACGGTAACCTTAACACCGGTAACTTCTTCAAAACGCTGACCTACACGGGCAATACCATCATAACCTTTATCACCGTTAACCCAGATAGTCAACTGTCCTTCTTCAATTCCTGCAGCAGAAGCAACAGTGCAACCTAAAAGGGTGGCTAAGCCGATGGCGGCAGATAAAATTCTTTTTTTCATTAATTCTTTCCTCAAAAAATTATTACAAACTTACTATCTCAATGTGATCAGTCAGTTAGTCGGTCTTTTGTGTTGTTTATTATTAATTACGGATTGTGAGTGAAATGCATTATACCTAACCGCCCCTGTCATCAGGAGCAGCATCTAACTTGGAGGCTATGATATACGATCATTTAATTACTTTCTTTTTGAAAACCTTTTTTTATGATTCCGTCGCAAAAATATAATAAAATTGTATTATTTTTGTTAATCAACCGACAAAAACAGCAAATAAATCCATTATTTCGATTAAGTTCTCACTAGTCCAAAGTAACTGTTTTTCTAAGTTTAACGACATTTTCCCGTATCATCTGGTTCAATGAAAAATGTAAACAAAATGATAAAATTATAATTATACCGGAAGTTAGTATTTATCATAAACGTAAATTTTCCCAAAATTCCTACTAAAATCCCCACCCAAAATAATTAATGAATTCATTGTCACATAAGCGTTTGTGAAGATCAATTTATTCTTTACTACCCCCGAAAATTGACATATAATTTTAGTAGGATTCCTACTAAAGGAATATGTGGCGGCAGTAAGGGGATCAGGGTATGCCAATTTACCGGAATATTGTTGTTGACATTCCATCTAAATGCTATATCGAGAAAAAGGATCAAAGTGTATTTGTAAAGGACAGGAACGAATATGATCCTGCTGTGAAATATAATCGGGTAAGCCATGTAATTATCGGCAGGGCAATTGACAAGACAAGGATGTACCCCAACCATAATTTCCGCATGAGATATCCTGAAGCTTTTCAGCAGGCGGCGGGAGAACCGCAGCTGAAATCCATAAAGAGGATGGGGATGTATGCCGTTGTCCTGGCTCTTCTGGAAAAGAACTCCATGTACCGGTGCCTGCACGAAACCATGGGAATTGAGTCGGCAAACCTGATTCTTGATTTTTGCATGTATTCCATACTCCATCATTCAGCTGTTTCCGATCACTTCAGAACAGCCATGTCTGAACAGCTGCTGTTCTCCCGCAATCTCAAATCCGGAAAGGATTTATCTTCGTTTTTTAATCAGGATGAGAATATTGAAAGGCTGGAAAGGTTCAAGACAGAATGGGCAGGAGCCTGCAAAAAACGCGGGATAAAGAATGTCTGGCTGGCAATTGACGGCTCAAATAATGATTGCGCCGCAGATGCCGATATTGCTGAGCGGGGGTACGCAAAATCCAAAAAGGATGTTCCGGTCGTTAGTTATCTTTATGCTGTTGACAGCAGTGACGGAACCCCGATAAGCTTTGATGTTTACCGGGGCAGCCGAGTTGACAGCAAAGCCGTTATGAAAATGATCGGATGGCTGAAAGCATATGAGATGAATGTCAAAGGGGTGGTGGTTGACCGGGGTTTTGCAACCAAAGATGTTCTTGAGATGCTTGACAGCAATGAACTTCAATATGTTGCCATGCTCAAGGGAGATACAAACGCTCATAAGACAATGCTTGCCGAATATGCATCCAAAATCAGCAGGCAATTCGAGTTCATGCTGGACAGATATGATAACAGCGGAAAAACAGACAATGTCAGAGTCTTCAGCAGTAATGACAATGTTTACTATGGGATATCATCAGAGGATAAGGTTAAGCTGTTTAAGCAGCATAAGTATAAGGCTTATGTTTCTCTGATTTTTGACGGACAGAACGGTGAGGAGCGCCAGCAGAACTGGTTTAAAAAGGTCTCTAATGCTGCGGTGGATTTGCAGAACAGACTGAATTCAGGAGAAGATGCCAAAGTTCCGAAGGAATTTGAAAAAAGCATGGAAATCCAGCAAAATGAAGGCAGGAAAACAGTCCTGATAAATATGGAAAAAGTACAGATCTGCGGCGATCAAAAAGGATTCAGTTCTCTTGCAACTTCCGAAAAGATGAGCGCCGGAAGAGCCAATGAAATTTACACCATGCGAAGCTCTGTTGAAGCTGATTTTGCGATAGTTAAAACTCAGCTTGGTTACGGCAAGACCGGAGTACACAGTGAAACTGGGATAAAAACCAAGATTTCCATTGGTTTCATCGCCTCTGTGATTCGAAATGAACTGCTGAAAGCTGCAAAAAAGGCGGGACTTCCTACCAATAAAATAGCAAAGGAAATCAACTACATTACGATGGGGCTCAATCAAAGCGACCGGTATTTTGTCTCTCATACCGAAAGTAAGAAACAAAAAGAGTTCCTTAAGGAATGCGGTGTTCTCCCTGCAGATCTGGATCGTATAGCCGAGGCTGAAAATAAGAGAATTTCCAGTAAAGAACCGAACCCGTTCCACAAATTCCCTAAAGCTAACACAAAGGAAAAAAAGTCAAAGAGCGGACAGTCAAAAGCTGACAATTCCTCCGTCAGCGGGACATCATCTGTTACTGCTGGCAAAGAGGAATAAGCCAACAATTTTGACAAGCTAAAAAGGACTTTTGCTTCTGGGTCTGGATTGAGGGTTTTAGTAGGATTTTTGGGAAAATTTACGCCGGTAATACGCACTGACTGTCAGGAATAAACACCAAAAACCACACCTAAAAAAACATTTTGTTCTAAAAGAATCTCTATCCCCCCCTTTTTCTTCTTTCTTCAATAAAAAAAGGGAACATCGTTTTTCGAAGTTCCCTCTGAACATCAGGATACTGAAATAATCCTTCCGCATCCTGTCTCTCTGTATATACGTCTGTTAGACACTCGGCTGCTTAACAGGAGTCACTGTCTGACCGGAAGTTTTTTCCGTTCCGGAATTAGTCCCTTTACTGGAAGCCATTTCCCTTTTGTAGGCTTCTTCTGTAGAACCAGACTTCTGTTTCAGCATATCCACACTATCAATCTTTATTTCCTGACCGTCTTTGACATTCTTAACGTAAACATCAACCTGATTAAAGGCAATTTCAATATTGTTGGCATTAAAGGTCTTGAATATATCACTGTTAATGGTATCTATACACGGGTACCTGTCAGATATTTTTTTGGTGTAAAGATAAAAATCTATATTCAGATTGCTTTCTCCAAAGCTCATGAAATATATCTTAGGTTCAGGAGAAGACATAACATAAGGATTTCTAGCAGCAATCTCTGTTAAAAGCCTTTTAACCTTATCAATATCAGAACCATAACCTACGCCGACCTGGATAACCACCCTAGTTATCGTATCCCTGAGTGTCCAGTTTGTCAGGGCACTGGTGATTAATGAACGGTTTGGAACCACGTATTCTTTCAGATCAAAATCGACAATAGTCGTAGCTCTTATACGGATACGTGAGACAGTACCGCTGTGATCGTTTATAGTAATGATATCACCTATGCGCACCGGTCTTTCGAACAACAGAATAAGACCTGATACGAAATTAGCGAAGATTTCCTGTAAGCCGAAACCCAAACCTACAGATAACGCTGCCACCAGCCACTGAACCTTATCCCAACCAAGACCTATGGTCGAACATACAAATGCCGTATCGATGGCTATGAGAAGATAGGTAATAATGGTTGTTACAGAGTAGCTGTATTTCTTAAGCCATTCCCACTGATTGAAAATAAGCACCTGCATCACACCTGGAAGGTTCTTGATAACAACAGCACCAATACCGAGAGCATATGTAACCAGAAGCATGTCGAAAGCAGTTATAGCCCTTCCTGCATCCCCCGAACCGACCTTATAGAGCGTAAAATTCTTAAGATAATTGGTAACTGTTATTAAATCACCCCATATACTGTAAAGAATCACGGCCAGTAAGAATATAAAAATCTGGTCAACAATTGTGACAGTCTGCTCACTGACCTTATTGGCACTGATTTCGTTGCTCTGAAAAATCAACGCTATATCAAGATCGTCTTCTGCAGACTGACCGGCTGAATTTTCCATCTTCTTTTTCTGTTCTTCACGCCACTGCTTATATCTCTGCTTGAACGTGTATACCCTGAAGGTTCTTTTCACCAGACTGCGGAGCAAATCGTACACCAGAATGATAAACAAAGATATAATTATCTGATGACAAATAAGCACTGCGGAATAATAATACCCCATGTAGGTGATAACCGTCTGGGTGATACATGCCGCTGCAGCTATGGCATAAATAAACTTTTTACGTAACAGCACATTATTCTTTTTAAGACTTCTTAAAAGAAGCTTGATGAATACCCCTGAGAGATACAGGGATACCAGAAACATAATAAGCTGCCCCATCAAATCTGATGAGAATATCTTTGGCGAGTTGATACGCCACAGAATAACCAGCCATATCAGAGAAATACAGATAAAAATATTTCTATATGTTCTATAAAGAACCCTGTCAAAATCCACGTTGAACAGTTTATCATTTATGCCGTTTTCAGAGTAAAACTTAAGGAAAAAGGTTGAACCGGCGGCCAGCAGTGATACCCCCCATACAATAAACAGTGAACGACCGTCCATAATAATACTTTCAATATCGTCACTATTATAGAGCTCGGTTACGTTTGAAAAAACATATCCCAGGAAGAAAACCACCAGGAACCACTTGAGACCATGCATGGCATCGGCAAACAGTGCTATAAGAGCATCACTGTATCCAGCCTTCATCTGCTTGTTGTAGTTCTTGATAATGACATCCTTTTTCTTGTTGGCTATTCTGCCTACACAGAAAGCTATTACAAAAGCAAGGACAAGCCCCACCATTACTAGAAGCTGCTTAGGTTCCGGAACAGTTAATCTCAGGCTGTTGAAATATGAAACCAAAAAGAAATCCCTATTGGAAATATTATCTACAATCTGGTTTAGCCACTTCTTACTGCCGCGAAGATTTGACGGATTCCAGAACAGAGCATTTTTCACCTTTTCTTTAAGACGCTGGCGGAGTTTTTCATAGCTTGTATAGCTTATCTGCAGACTCATCGCATTGCGGGTGTTGGCATTAAGAAGCAGATTAAGCTCAGAAAGAAGCTTTAATCTGAGTTCCAGATTGGATTTTACAGATTCTTCAAGCTTTGGATCTGCGGCAAATTCATCCTTGTACTGTTCATAAATTACCTTTTTCTCATTCTCCAGTTCATTCATATCGTGTCTGATACGGTATGACATCATACGGTGCTCTGAAAGAGTATCGGTAAAATTATCCGGAAGAGATGCCTTCTTATAAAGATTGCTAGGATCTAGCAGAATCTTGGCAAGATAAACGGTTCCTTTAAAATAGGAAATCTGATTATCTATATCCGCCTCAAATTTCTGGGCTTCGTCAATCATTTTAGTAATACGGTTGTTATCTATAACGTATTTATTATTCTCATGATTGATTTCTTCGATAAGTTTCTGAGTATAACGGTTCTTTTCTGCAAGTTCCAAAACAGCAGGATGAGAACTGGCGTTGTTTACAATCTCATCAACCATGTCCTTGGTTTCACTTAATTCCTTCTTTCTGAATTCATGCTGTATCTTATTCAGTTCATCAAGGAATTTTTCAGCCTCAGCAACTATCTCCTGACGCAAATTCACGCCCATTCCCAGATTTTTGTAAGAAATATCATAGTTATTCAGCATAAACTGGATGACGTTAATTTTTGAGGCATAACTGGCATTTTGAGCCTTAAGACGCAGATATTTGGACTGATTCACTGTCTGATCAACATCAGTGAGAGCAGCATTGTTCTCCTGAGTCTGAGCTGTGAGCTCTCCTATTTTGGCAGTAGAATCCTTAATAAAGTTATTGGAATTGTCGTAAAAATTCTTTACGCGGTTATAAGCAGTGGTTGCCTGTTCCTTTTTTTTGGAGTACTTGGCTATCAGGATTGCAGTATCCGCACTGGTTATAGATTCCAGTGTCTTTCTGTCCTCTTCAAGTTCCTTAAAGAAATTATTGTGTTCAGTTAAATAACGATTGTTATTAGGATCCATGTTGATAAAACCATAGATCCATTCCATAGTTTTCACATCCTGAAGAATTTCCTGATTGCATTTCCTGATAGCAAGATAATCTTCAAGACTGAGTGCCTCTTCAGAACCGATAATACCGTCCTTTTCCTTCTGTTGCAGTGCTTTAATGCGACTGTCAATTTCCTCAACGGTAACACCTATTCTAGACGGATCGTTTGTTTTAAGCCCGTCTCCAAAACTTAAGGATTCTTCGTTATTCTCTTTATTTTCCCCGGTATTGTCAGCACCGGATGTTTCTCCATTTTTTCCGGCTGCAGCCTTCCTGTCCGGAGCATTAACCACCTGTCTGCTACCGGCTTTACCTTCCGATTTATTGACGGTGGTAGCCCATGATGTACTGACTCCCACTGAAAAACAGACAGTCATCATCAACGCAAGGCGTGTAATATTTTTAGTTAACTTCATTTTGATTTTAGAAAAAAATATCTTTAACCATGATTCCATCTACCATTCCAAGGAACAGGATTTCTGCATTACCTAATCTGTATCTGTCAAAATCCCTTCCTAAAACAAAGGAATGGTTCAGTCATCTCCTACAAAACATGGGTATTTTACCAAAAAAAGCAAATAATTAATTTTTTTATGAAACAAGTATTTGATACATGCCTATTTACATATATTCCCGTAAGAATATATTTCTGAAATCGTAACACCGTGTTTTCAAGTTTTCAGCAGGAATTATTCCTGCCGAAAGAAACAGAGACAGCACACTGTAAGCCAGACTTTCATAACCGACAATCACAGTATAAGTAGCTTTCCGGTAATATAATTGAATTAAAATTAATTTTTTAATAGAATTAGCACCGGATTGGCAGTAATCAGTTTTATCCATGCACCTCTTTTATAAAGCTGACTCCGACTGTATGGGATACCACCGGAGAAATACCTGTTTTATCAGGTACGGTTTTATGGTAAACATGTATATATAACTCCAAGACAGTGAAGAGAAGAGAAATAAAAGTTCCGCCTCTCCGGAAAATAATTAAACACCTTTGAGTTATAAAGAATAATCCTGAAAGATTTCCAGCCGAATATAAAAACGGGATACGTTCACAGACTGTCAGCCTTCATCATTAACCAACCCAAACACCATCACTAATGCCGGTATTGAGGTTTCCGGACAGACGAGTATTTTTGATAACGAACATCATCAGGTATCAGCCAGTATCACATCTACTACATATCCCCTAAAAAATAACATACAGGCTACAGTTTCCGTAAAAACAATAGAACCGCCGCAATTTCAAGAAGACGGAAGACTCTCTCTTATAGAACTCTGCCAGGAACTGGGTATATCCACGGCTACAGGAAGAAACTGGCTGAAACTTGGAAAGCTTACCGCAGGTAAAGATAATAAATTCACCAGAAGCTACCTTAACCGGCTGCGTCAGGAGCTTCAGGATAAAGGCAACAGTACTCTGAAAACCCGTCGTAATAAAAAACTGACATCAGGCCATAAAATATACACCTCATATATTCCGGAATATTCATATAACATAACCCCTGTTATTACTATTATGGAAGAACTTTATCGGCAGAATCTCGAAATTACCGATGATCTGCTGAATCTCATTCTGGTTTCAGCCGCGCTCAGCCTCATCTGCCACCGCAGACAAATCTATACTTCCGCACAGATTACAGAAATATCAGAAGATCTCCGTGAACCGTGCCTTCTTTCCAGATATCTCAGCAATCAGCAGGATATAGGTCACTATAAACGACTAGTGGATGCCCTGCTTCCTAGAGATCTTTACTGGACGGAAATGCAGATAAAACTCACTCCGACTCTTTTCAGACAAACATTTGTATATGAAAAAAACTGCGACCCTCTCGGTTTTCTTTACATTTCATGCAAGTGCCTGAGACAACGCAAGGCGGCCGGCATTTACTACACTCCTACTAATGTAGTTCTTAAGCTCATAGAAGGCATTTCCTCTGATAAAAACTATCAGGAAAGGAATTTCATTGATCCGTGCTGCGGTACAGGGAATTTTCTTATTCAGCTTCCCGATGACGTCCCCTTTTCCCATATATACGGCAATGACATTGACGAAACCGCCGTCAAACTCGCCCGCATAAGCATGGGACTTAAATATCCTGATGTAACTGCGGAATCACTTGAATCACATCTGGTGGTCTCAAACTATCTTACCGGCATATTTAAACTGGGAGAATTTGACTATGTAATAGGTAATCCTCCATGGGGCAGTGTCTTTACCTTTGAGGAGGAAAAATTCATTAGGGAAAACTTTGTCTGCGCCAAAGAAGTAAGACACCCGGAATCCTTTGAGCTGTTCATCGAGGAGGGACTTAAAGAACTTACCGGACAAGGAGTTCTTTCATTTGTCGTTCCTGAAAGTATTCTTAACGTTAAATCCCATATAAATATCAGAAAAATAATTATGGAAAAAACCTGTATTTCTGAAATACAGTTTTTAGGAAATGTTTTTGACGGAGTGCAGTGCCCTTCCATCATTCTTAAACTGAAAAAAAACGAACGTGGGCTGAATACCAAAGGAATGATCGTAAAAACTCCGAAAAGAACCTTCACCATCAATAAAAAACGGCAGGTTGATGCTGAAAACCTCAGCTTTAATCTTAATGATGACGAATATGAAGTAATCCGCCAGATTCAGAAAACAGGTACCCTGTCATTAAAAGATCATGCCTCGTTCGCTCTTGGAATAGTAACCGGAAACAACAGAGATTTTCTTCATATCCATAAAACATCAAGGAATGAGGAATATATCCTTGCAGGTCTCGATATCAATAAATACGCTTACGAACCAGGTAAATCATATATAGAATTCCGACCGGAAAAATTTCAGCAATGTGCAGACGAGTCATTCTTCCGTGCTCCGGAAAAGCTTATATACAGATTCATTAACAAAAAGCTAATCTTCGCCTATGATAATCGGAAAATACTTACTCTAAACAGTGCCAATATCATCATTCCTGATCATCCGAAGCTAAACATATTCTATGTTCTTGCTGTTCTTAACTCAAGAATAGCCCAGTTCTATTTTTCTTTTGTATTCAATTCAGTGAAAGTGCTGCGCTCCCACCTTGAGAATATTCCTATTCCCGATGTATCCCCAGAAAAACAGCTATTGGTTAAACAGCTGGTTTTAAAAATCATCAGAAAAGACAATCTGGAGAAAAATTCAGCTCCCGCACTGGATAAAATGTCTCTTACTCTCTCATCTGCCGGTAAAAATTTGGTGGAACCGCAGGAATTTCAAAAGATCTATGACGAAATAGATGAACTTATCGCTGAACACTACGGACTTACAAAAAAATCCTACAATCTGCTCAAAACAGCAGTGGATAATATATAGAGACAATTACATAAACTCCATGCAAAAAACGCGGAGTATTCAAAAATATCCGCGTTTAAATCTTTTAAATTTCACACTTAAGCAGACATCCCGCTATCTAAGTGCACTGGTTTTTCTGAGTTCCTTCTGGATATCTTTATCAAGATTATTTACCCAGCGGTTGTAGTTACGGTGAATCTTGCCGCCTCCTTCACCGAGTCCGCGACTGTTCACATAATTGATGGTGTACCCAGTATTGGTGTAATGGACCCTTATTGTAGCACTGCAACATCCTGGTTTAATTAAGGTATCCTCAATCACTCCTTCCTCAATTACTTCAGGAATCCATTCTCGATTAACACTGGCGCTGATAATAGCTTTTTTCACTTCTTCACTGGTATAGTTACCACTTATATTCGAAGAAGGTGTCATCATATCATGCGAGGTAGAACATCCGGCCCCCAAAAAAGAAGCCAATACAACAGCCACAGGTAATAATTTCTTAAATTTCATAAAGTCACCTTTTATGCATGTTTATCTTTCATTGTCCGATTAAGAAAAATAGCATTTTAACCGGTGCGGAATTCTGCCCGCTCTAAGATCATACATTAGCTTAAGAATATAATTACAGTTAATCACCTGTACATATATAGGTTCATCACATAATAATTTAAAGAAAACTTTTTCAATGTTTAATCAGGCCGTTTTTTTCAGCTAAAAATCTTTAAAACAAAGATGAAAATTACTGAAACAAAACCTAAACTATCATTTTAAGATTACATCTTGTGAGATATTTGCCATATTATTGTAAGCTATTCGTAATTCATCACTTTTAAAACTCAGTTTTTTAATTATTAAAAAAACTCAGTAACTGCAATACTTTAAGAGCCATTTTTCATGTCTTACAAAGTCTCACAAGAGAAATTAATTTGAACTGCGTCATAATTTTAATAAATCACTCCATGTACAATTATAAACAAGCAACGGGGACAAGGATGTCACAAGTTAGCATGAAGCTATAGACCGCTGTACAAGGCTGGATGCCTGAGAACAGGATGTTTACAGGCAAGATGCCACTGATTCGGAACAAGGATGTTCCATTATGTATGCAATGAATGCGTGCATGTCAAATAACAGGATGTTATTTAAGAATATATTGAGAGATAAGAAGTTATAATCTAGCTGTCAGAATATGGATGTTCTGACAGTTTAATTTTTTTTAGGTTCTGCCTTCATCCTAAGGCAGAACCTTTCTGTTTTTACAGCAGCATATTTCCTGTCTTTTACATTTCTCCATAACTGTCAGGATGCTCGTCTTCCTCAGGTTGGCTGTTTAATAACGTTTAAAAGTCCGCTGTTCTATTCTGTTTATTCCGATACAATGGTTATCCAGTACGAATTCTTCATCAATTCTTTCCGACATAGCTGGATAAAACAAAAGAAATTACCAATCTATTATAAAATCCTTAAAAGGAAAAATATCCGATTAGAAAGAATTATGATAACCGGCTTGGTTCAAAAAAATTAACACCTATAAACATAATTCTCCAAAAAAATAACAATTTTCCCGGTTTTATGGAGAATAATCTCACTTTTTGTGAGACATTAACCATAATCACTGTAAGCAAAGCAAAAAACATTACGTTCTACCGCAGCAGGGAAAATCAATTCAAAATATCTTTATTTACAAGGGTTTGATAGATGTAACATCATTATCTCACACGCCAAATAATCGATAAAAATTGATTTAAATCAAAAAATACAGTTTTATGAATATATACAATTATAAATGTCAGGGGGGACAAGGAAGTCCAAAAGCAAGATTAAAACCCTGAGCACACGGTCTTAATCTGTTATACAGGATGTTGACGGATATTAAGACATTGCGGAACATGGAAGTTCCTGTACATGCCAACTTTTACAAGGATGTAATCGCCGGCACACAAATCGCACATACAATATATTATACGTTCGGATCATTCTGACAGATGGTGATCCGAACTTTTTTTTTGCCTAGATTTCACATATATCCATTTTTATATGCAGAAAAACATAAGCATACCACGATACAGAAACAAGTGTGTTTCCGCTTTATATACAACTTTTTATAAAAAATGCAGACATCATATCCGCCCTTCCGGATACAGATAACTGTATGCTGTTAACTTGTAAAGATGCTGCACAGATTTATCAATCACGGTATTGCTTAAAAATCAGGATATCTGAGACAGAAAATCCTTTAACCTCTGTGATTCCGGGTGCTCAAAAATTCTATCCGGAGTTCCTTCCTCCTGGATTATCTTATCAGCAAAAAACAACACTCTGTCAGATACACTTCTGGCAAATTTCATTTCATGAGTAACCACCAGCATAGTCATTTTCTGATCAGCAAGCTCCTTAATCATCGCCAGAACCTCATTAACCATTTCAGGATCAAGAGCACTTGTGGGTTCATCAAAAAGAATAATTGCTGGGCTCATGGCAATAGTTCTGGCAATGGCCACACGCTGCTGCTGACCGCCTGACAGTTGAAGAGGATACTTATCGGCGTGTTCAGCAAGACCTATTCGTTCAAGCATCCGCATACTCCATTCATCAGCCTCATCCTCAGTCATCAGGCCGTGAACAACCGGTGCCATCGTTATGTTCTTTCTCACAGTCATATTATGGAAAAGATTAAACTGCTGAAACACCATACCGATTTTCGGAATAATTTCCGTTAATTTTTTTTCGGAAAGGGATGTCAGCTCTGTATCTTTAAAATATATTCTGCCAGAGGTCGGTCTTTCCAGAAGGTTCAGCATTCTGATAAATGTTGACTTACCGCATCCTGATGGACCGATTATGGCAATAACATCTCCCTGATTGATATCCAGAGAGATATTTTTGAGTATTTCCTTTTCACCGTAGCTTTTACAGAGATTATCAATCCTCATGATCACTTTAGAATCATTATCTTTCATTTTTCTTTAATCTCCTCTCCAGAATACTTACAGCAAATGACAGCGAACCGATAATAATGAAATAAATTAAAGCTACTGCAAGCAAAGGCAGGAAAGCCTCAAAGGTAATATTTCTAATGATCACCCCGCCTCTGGTTAGATCCATAAGACCTATGTAGCCACATATTGAGGTTTCCTTAATCAGAGATATACCTTCATTGGCAAGTGACGGCAGAACATTCTTGAAAGCCTGTGGCAGTATAATATATCTCATAGTCGTGCTAAGCTTAAAACCGAGACTGTAGCCTGCCTCATACTGTCCATTAGGAATAGCCTTGATACCTCCTCTGATAATCTCCGCAGTATACGCCATGGAATTAAAACCGAAGGCGATAATGGCCACAAAAATCTTGTTAATATCCACAGAAGCAAAAATTACATAATAAATAATCAGAAGCTGTACCATTACTGGCGTGCCTCTCACTAGATTTATGTATAACTTAATAAGCATATTCAAGATCTTAAATGAACCATTCCTGTAGTTAACAGCTCTGATTATGGCCATAACCGTGCCACCAACAAGCCCGATAACCGCTGAGAACACTGATATAATTAAAGTTATCCCCAAACCGTTCACCAGCATTTTCCAGCGGTTTTCTTTAATGAAGTTGTTATAAAACTTATCTTTAAGGTCTGCAATACTAAAAGAACTGGCATTATTGTTAGGAACAATGAGATAGATCCTTGAGGCAAACGTCTTATCAGTAAAATTAACTACTTTAGCTCTTTCCTCTGTTCTGGAAAATCCTGAAAACCCCACATCCACCTTACCGGAGCTCACAGCATTGATGATACTGTCAAACTCCATGCTTTCAATTTCAAGTCGCATATGCAGTTTATCTGCTATCATTCTGGCCAGTTCTATTTCCATACCGACTATTTGGTTATTCTCGTAATACTCATATGGAGGAAAATCAGGACTTGAAGCAATGGTAAGAACCGGACCATCCTTAACCTTCTGTTCATAATGATAGTCAGAAATATTCAGAACATAGGTGTTTCTAAGTTTATCAAACATTCCCTCCTTCTTGATTTCTTCAATAGCGGTATTAATTTTCTTTAAAAGATCGACTTTATCCTTGTTTACTATGGCTGCATATGACTCAGGCTCAAAAGAACTCTCTATAAGAGTAATCTGCGGAATGGTCTTGACAAATTCAAATGCCGGCAATTCATCCATAACCACCACGTCGAGTTTTCCCTGTACCAGAGCTGTCACCGCATCAGGAGTTCCGTTATAACCTTCAGACAGATTACATTTATTTTTAGATAGATAATCATTAGCTACTCTTTCCATTGTGGTACCTATCTGAACACCTACTCTGGCTCCGCACAGATCCTCCATACCATTAATCTGGCGTCCTTTATCATTACATGCCGTTAATAAAAACAGCATCATTATAAAAAATACAGGGAACAGCCATAAGGACGTTCTCCGTTTTTCAGCTCTGAATAAACACATAAAAACATCGACTCTTAAAATTTAAATTGCAATAAACCATATAGCCGTCATGCTCCGACAGCTAAATCATCATATTTTGCGTTTTTCTTATTGTTATTGTTTATTTGAAATAATTTTGAAAACAGGAATAGTGTTTAAAATTGTCCTGAACTGTTACGCATAGGAGAACCGGCATGTTCACTCATGCGCGCCTGAATGCTTAATTATGTCTGATTATTTTAGTTTGCATCCGGACAACAGTTATTGAACAGCTGCGATAAAATCCGCAAAGGCACATGCTATTTTACTGATATTTATATATTTCATCCACATCTAAGATAAAAACATCTAAAATCTTTTAATTTTATCTCCTTAGCATTCATTCAACTATTCACCGGGGAACAAAAAAATTCTGAAAATATCTCTCAGAATCGTACAAAAATAGTCACTTTCGCTATTCCTTGTAAGACATTAACCATAATTTTGTAAGCAAAACAAAAGACGTACATTTTCATTCAACATAATAGTTATTAAAAAAAAATCTTATTTTTCAATACTTACAAAAGATTTTTTATGGCTTACAAAGGCTTACACGGCAAAAAATATTGATCTATATCAAAAAAATCATATAAAAGAGTATATACAATAGAAAATGTCAGGGGGACATGGAGGTCCGCAACGATAAGTTACCCTAGACATTCAAAGTTTTATCCGTTTACAGGATGTTGACGGACGGAGACTTAGGAACAGGGAAGTTCCTTATATTTAGGGCTTGAATTTACATGGATGTAATAACAGCCTAAGATTTACAGGTTCGGACCATTTTGGACAGATGGTGGTTCGGACCTTATTTTTTTCTCTTTAAAAACCGGTAACACGCCGGTTTTTGTTTTTATTTCGATTAGGATAAACTGAATAACGACACTTTTATCGCGAGTTCACTCCATTCACGTCTCTATCAACTGCTAGTAGTTTTCTTTTTTATCATATGTGCTGTAATAATAGTGAAACTTCCGGCATTGACAGTTATTCTAATATCTCCATATTCTCCGTACCAGTTTTTACCGGAACGGTATATCCGGGAATTAGGACCTCACGACAAAAGGAAACAGCATCCTGCCACGGTGACAACCGCAGATTTCGAATGATTCTTTTCTCACCCAATGAGGTGGTTTGAAGATTATCCACACCTAGGTGAAATGCTGTCAGACTATCGTCGATAATTCCATTAGCACACATGCTATATATACATCTATAAGACCAGTAATACCACAAACAATATATCACATCAAAGTCATGAGATAATACATCAATCATTAATAGTTTTTGTGAACTCTTAAAATAACAGAAATAGAGTAATTAACGACACTTAAGTCAGAAGATTTAATTTAGATTACAAAAGAAATAGAAGAATGCTATTTAGTGAAAAACTTCATTGGTACCCGAGGCGGGACTTGAACCCGCACGCCATTACGCACTACCACCTCAAGGTAGCGTGTCTACCAATTCCACCACCCGGGCACAAATTAGTTTTTTTAGACTTATTTTAAACTCTTCATTGAGCTACGATAAATGGTACCCGAGGCGGGACTTGAACCCGCACGCCGTTACGCACTACCACCTCAAGGTAGCGTGTCTACCAATTCCACCACCCGGGCATTTATCGATAGAGGGTTTTGCGTTAACCCTGTCATTTAAAAGTGTGCCCATTATATCTAATGGACACATGGTTTACAACAATTATTTTTCAGTTTCTGTTGTGTTTGTTTCTTTTTTATCCACTGACTCAGCTGAATCAGGAGTCACAACCTTCTTTACATCGTCAGCAGCGTTGTTTAAAGAGGCTTTGGCAGCTTCAACATTTTCTCCAACAGCCTTGTTAACTTCAGCAACTTTGTCATTAACCTGATCGACAGCTTCACTTACTTTATTCTGAACACTGTCAGCCGCATCACTTACAGCCTGCTTGCCGTCTTCATAAGCAGCCTTAGCCTGTTCAGTAGCATTACCTACAGCCTGCTTGCCGTCTTCATAAGCAGCCTTAGCCTGTTCAGCAGCTTTACCTACAGCCTGCTTGCCGTCTTCATAAGCAGCCTTAGCCTGTTCAGCAGCTTTACCTACAGTCTGCTTGCCGTCTTCATAAGCAGCCTTAGCCTGTTCTGCCGCCTTGTCAACTGCTTCACCGGCCTTCTCAGTCAAAGACTTCTTTTCAGTATCCGCCTTGTTTTCATCAGCGGATGCAGACTTCTTGTCTTCTGCAACTATCACACTGAAATCATCACTGCTGAGTTTACTACGGTGAGTAGTAATATAACCTAAAGAAATAGTCAGAACGGCAAATACTGTGGCAAGTATCCATGTTGACTTAACAAAGAAGTTGGCACTGCCTACAGAACCGAACAAAGTATTTGAGGCACCGGCCCCAAATGAAGCTCCCATGCTGGCGCCCTTTCCCTGCTGCATCAAAATAAAAGCAGCAAGAATAATCGCTACGATCAAGTCGAGCACTATAAGTATTGAATAAGCATAATCCATTTTTTGACACCTCTGTCCTTGCGTTATATGGCGGTTATTCTATCAAATAACGTGATCTTTTCAACCTTTTTAATGTTCGCGGGAACATGTGCGAATACTCAACAAGGCCTGAAAATAGCAGTAAAACAACAGGTCCGCCATACCGTATAAGACTCAAACTATTAATTCTGACTCTGTTTCACAATAACATTGGCTATATCACTGGCAAGCTTCTTTACCAGCCCTCCATCCTCGCCTTCAACCATAACACGCACCAAAGGTTCCGTACCTGATTTTCTTAAAAGTACACGTCCCTTGTCCCCAAGCTTAGCTTCAGCATCACGTGTAGCTTCGAGAACAGCGGCATCACTCAGAGCATCAAATCCTGATGTAAGTCTTACATTCACCAGTTCCTGAGGGAACAGCTTGACATCCTTATGGAGTTCACTCATAGAAACCTTATATTCACACATAGCAC
Organism: uncultured Pseudomonadota bacterium; assembly: GCA_900315145.1. Lineage (GTDB taxonomy): Bacteria > Pseudomonadota > Gammaproteobacteria > Enterobacterales > Succinivibrionaceae > Ruminobacter. The sequence continues at coordinate 33,301 of OMYE01000016.1, forward strand.
GAAGTACCTGAAGAGCACTGATAATACCATCTCCTGTAGTGGTATGTCTCAGACTGATGATGTGACCAGAATTCTCACCACCAAGTCCCCAGCCCAGTTCAAGAAGCTTTTCCATAACGTAGCGATCACCCACCTTGGCTCTTTCAAACGGTATACCGAGTCTGGCCAGCGCCTGCTCAAATCCAAGATTTGACATCTGAGTACCGACGACACCGCCGTTAAGTTTGTTGAACTGCTGCTGATACTTGGCAATGATGTAAAGCAGAACATCTCCATCTAGCACTTCACCTTTTTCGTCAACCATCAGTACACGGTCACCATCACCGTCAAAAGCAATGCCTAAATCAGCCTTTGTTTCAAGAACTTTTAAGATAAGGTTGTTCGGATGGGTTGAACCATACCCGTCATTGATGTTAATACCATTAGGTTCATTACCAATGGTAATAACCTTAGCACCGAGCTCTTTGAACACCATGGTTGCAACCTGATAGGTGGCTCCATGGGCGCAGTCGAGAACAATATTCTTTCCTTCAAGAGTATAGGTATTAGGAAATGTACTCTTACAGAACTCCACATAACGGCCGGGAGCGTCATTTTTACGACTGGCTTTACCCAGCTTGCTGGCCTCAGCCACAGTCATAGGCAGATCAAGAAGAGCCTCGATCTGCAATTCAATTTCATCGGGAAGTTTAGTACCGTCCTTTGAGAAAAACTTTATACCATTATCATAGAAAGGATTATGGGATGCACTAATTACCACACCAGCCTCTGCCCTAAAGGCTCTGGTAAGATAGGCCACAGCAGGTGTAGGCATCGGTCCTAGCAGTACTGAATCAACACCTGCTGCACTAAATCCAGCCTCAAGAGCCGCTTCCAGCATATATCCGGATATACGTGTATCCTTGCCTATTATAACTCTTCTTGTTCCTTTCTCAGACAACACCTTGCCGGCAGCCCAGCCCAATTTCATGGCGAACTCGGGAACAATCGGATAATTACCTACTTTACCTCTTACACCGTCTGTACCAAAATATTTTCTATTCATTAGTTTTCTTCCTATTCTTTATAAGTTTGGTAATTTTTAACAATTCTCTGAGTTTAGGTCCTTTTCTTTCAAACATTTTTGCATGATTCCAGCAAGTTAGGGCCTGGACAGTCTCAGCAACATCATGAACTCTTATTATCTTTGCCCCTTTATTAACTGAATACATCGCCAGTGCCAAAGATCCAGGCAGTCTGGCATCAACAGGAGCCCCTGTCAGCTTACCAATAAGTGATTTTCGAGACAGTCCCACCAGTATCGGATAACCAAAGCTACCGAAAGTATCTAGTCTGCCTAACAGTTCATAATTCTGATCCATGGTTTTTCCGAAACCTATACCTGGATCAATAACAATATTCTGTTTAGACATGCCTGCATTTAAGCACTGATGCAGTTTTTTAAATAAAAATTCTGAAATATCACCGAGAAGATCCCTATAATGAATATCCTCCTGCATATTCTTAGGCTCGCCCATCATATGCATAAGACAGACTGGTACGTTCAACTCAACACAGGTTTCCAATGCTCCTTCGACATTAAGGGCTCTGATATCGTTTATCATATGCGCCCCGGCATTAAAAGCCTCTCTCATAACCTCCGGTTTTGATGTATCAACAGAGATAAAAGTATCCAGTTCCTTAGCAATCTTTTCAACCACCGGAACAACCCTGTCCAGCTCCTCCTGAACAGAAACCTCTGCAGCTCCGGGACGGGTTGACTCTCCACCGACATCTATAATATCAGCTCCGTCATTAACCATTTTGGACGCATGAATTACAGCGGAATCAAGCGTACAGTGAGTACCACCGTCAGAAAAAGAATCCGGCGTAACATTTAGAATCCCCATTACTCTTGGCTCTGCCAGAGATAACGTACGGCCGTGAGCTGTCAATCTGTATATCATATACCCCCCGATAAATTTATCCTGCTGATTGTCAGTACAAGTCGATAACAGACAATCATATAAATCCCGAATTTTAACATAACAGCAGTATTTGAGACATTGTGACAGCACTGAAATTCCCAGTTTATTATTAAACTTTAAACAAAGCTCAAAAAACAACAGAGCGAAAGCCGTTGAATCAGTACATAAACCACTCTGTTTCAATTATTTAAGAATATCCATAATAAAAAACGGAATCTCTGCAGATCCCGTTTTATTCTGTCCGGTTATAAAAAAACACCGGGAAATAAATAGTAAATAGCTTACTTAAAAACTATCCTGTGACGGTTTGACCGGTTTATCTCTATCTTCACCATCCTTTGATCCTTCTTTAGGAACTGAGACAGTTTCCGGATTACCGTTTTCAATACCGGCATTATCCTTAGCCTCTTTGTTTCCGCTGTTGCTATCTTCATCACTCCCGCTACCGGAAACCGGGTTAAAGTCGCTAGGCTCTCTTACAGGCTTTCTGGCCATAAGATCATCAATCTGGGCGGAATCAATGGTTTCATATTTCAGTAATGCATCCTTCATAGCATGAAGAATATCAATATTACTTTCCAGTATCTCCTTGGCACGGCTATAGTTATGGTCAAGAATAGCCTTGATTTCGCTGTCAATAAGATCCTGTGAACTATCTGACATAGCTCGGAGAGATGAAGAACTGCCGCCAAGATAATTCTCTGTTTCCTCTCCTTCCATCAGCTGAGGACCTACCTTCTTGCTCATACCCCATTTGATAACCATATTTCTAGCCCAGTAGGTAGCTCTTTCAATATCATTAGAAGCTCCAGTAGTCACATTATTCTCACCAAAGATGATTTCTTCAGCAATACGACCGGCAAAAAGGGTGGCAATTGTATCTTCAATATAATCCTTTGTATAGCTTAAACGTTCATTTTCAGGAAGATACATGGTCACACCAAGCGCTCTGCTGCGCGGAATAATGGTAACCTTGTATACAGGATCAAAGCCGGGAAGCATTCTACCGACAATTGCATGACCTGACTCATGATAAGCTGTATTAATCTTTTCCTTTTCGTTCATTACCTTGGAACGGAGTTCCGGTCCCATCAAAAGTTTGTCCTTGGCAAGTTCAAACTCATTCTGGCTGACAAGATTCTTGTTCTTTCTGGCCGCAGCAAGAGCAGCTTCATTCACCAGATTGGCAAGTTCAGCTCCGGAAAATCCGGGAGTACCGCGGGCAATCTTCTTAATATCCACATCTTCAGCAATAGGCACATTACGGGTATGAACCTTCAGAATCTGCTCACGGCCCTTGATATCAGGAAGACCGACAGTCACGCGACGGTCAAAACGGCCTGGACGCAAAAGAGCGGGGTCTAAAACGTCCGGACGGTTGGTTGCGGCAATGACTATTACAGCCTCATTTCCATCAAAACCGTCCATTTCAACAAGTAGCTGATTCAGAGTCTGTTCACGTTCATCATGACCGCCACCAATACCGATACCTCTCTTACGACCAACAGCATCAATTTCGTCTATAAAGATGATACATGGACATTTTGACTTAGCCTTGGCAAACAGATCTCTTACACGTGATGCACCTACACCTACGAACATTTCCACGAAATCAGAACCGGAAATTGAGAAAAATGGTACTTTGGCTTCACCGGCAATGGCTTTTGCCAGCAATGTTTTACCTGTACCAGGCTGACCTACAAGCAGTACACCTCTAGGAATCTTACCGCCAAGTTTCTGGAATTTTTCTGGTTCTCTGAGGTAGTCAACCAGTTCCTTGACTTCTTCTTTTGCTTCGTCACAGCCGGCGACATCAACAAAGGTTGTCCTAACTTCATCTTCCCTGAACTCTCTCGCCTTGCTCTTAGAAAAACTGAAGGCACCTTTTCCGCCCCCCTGACTGGCACGCATAAACCATATCCAGACGAATACCAGCAGAATCATCGGGAACCAGGAGATAAAGATACTCAAAAGAAGGCTAGGCTCTTCAGGGAGAACCCCTGTAGTCTGAACCTTGTGTTCCTCAAGCTTAGGAAGTAGATCCTGATCGCTAATCGGAATAATAACCTTAAATTTTTCACCAGTCTTGCGTTCAGCATTGATAGTACGGCCGTCAATCTTTACGGATTTAATCTGACCACTTGACAGTTCTTCCTTAAAAGCCACATAGTCATTCTTATTTCCAACAGAATCACCGGCAGTGTTAAATGTTTCAAAACCCCATATTAAGATAATGGCAACAAATAACCAAAGCAGTAAGTTTTTTTTCATCATTTTTTCCCTAATTTTTCAGATCTCTGTTATCTGAAAATATCTTGTTCCTTATTATTGCTGTTACCTTTATATCCGAGCCCCACAAAATAAACCTCTCTGGATCTCTGTCTTGAGGCATCCGGTTTACGAACTTTAACTTCTTTAAATGAACTTCTGAGGAGTTTTAAATAAGCTTCAGTCCCCTCACCGTTGAACACCTTAACCACAAATGAACCGCCGGTTCTGAGTATTCTGCAGCACATATCATACGCCAGTTCCACAAGGTACATGGCTCTGGGCTGATCCACTCCTAGATTACCTGACATATTCGGTGCCATATCTGAAAGAATAACATCAACCTTATCGTCGCCAACAATCTCCAGAAGTTTATCCAGAACCTCCTGTTCACGGAAGTCCCCTTGAAGAAAATCCACTCCGTTAATAGGAGTCATCGGCAGGATATCGCAGGCTACAACCCTGCCGTGTTCACCGACGCAGTTAACGGCATATTCAGACCAGCCGCCAGGGGCAGCGCCTAGATCAACTACCTTAAAACCTTCTTTAATAATTCTGTCACGTCCCTGAATTTCTTCTAGCTTAAAACTAGCTCTTGATCTGAGCCCCTTCTTATGTGCTTCCTGCACATAAACGTCATCAAAATGCTCTTTAAGCCATCTGGTCTGACTTGCTGTACGTTTTTTCTTTGTCATTATTCTGATTGATCAACTATTAGTTCAGGACTGTCCGACATCACGGAAGACAACCATTATCCGCTATCAGACATAAACGTAAATTAGTTTTGTCCACTAAAATATTTACACACACCAAACTATATATTAACAAAAATTAGCATGGTTGTTCAAATATTCACAATAGAATGTCGATAAACATTTGATAAATTTAGTCTAAAGAGTTGAAAAATAACCATCTCTATTTATCGGCAATCATGTCATTGCATGTTATAACAAATCACAGCGTATTTTTTATATAGTGCCGAAAAAAATTTTTTCAATAGCCATGAATAACAACCTCAACCGTTGGTTAAAACGGCCACCGGGATTCTTGATGGAATTCATGATTTATGCGGCAGAGCCGTATAAATCATGAATAAAATCCTTCTTAAATAGCAAACGCAAAACGTAGTTCTCAGTTTGTTTTGTTACTCAAACAATATGCATACTATTTCAGTACGACAACCTCACTTCTGGTACTGTTTCCTTCACAACTTTTCACTAGAATCTTTGATTCAATCATACCTCCGTTAACCACCTGATCCACATGAGTAATAATACCTATCTGACGGTTGGTAACCTTGGTCAGTGAATTGAGCAGCGAATCAAGTCTTTCATTATCTAAAGTATCAAAACCTTCATCAATAAACATAGTATCAACTCTTACACTGCGGACTATAAGATCAGACAGGCCAAGAGCCATTCCCAGGGATATACGGAATCTTTCCCCGCCGGACAGCGAGGATACCGGACGGCATAAATCCCCTTGATCATGATCTATAACCACTATTTCAAAAAAGCTTTGTTCAGCTCCTTTATTCTTTTGTACAGAAGTTACACACTTCAGCTCATATCTGCCGTCCGAAAAATCCAGAACATATCTGTTGGATTTATTCACAAGATACCCGAATGTAATGCTCTGAGCATATAGTTTAAAGCTCTTTTTACTGTCAAATAGCTCCCTGAGACCGCTGAGAGCTCTGTTACCGTCGCGTATCTCATCGCACTTTTTATTAAGATTATCTATATCTACGATACTTTTCTCATCATTTCGCAAATCTGTCTCAAGTGACAGTTTCTGTTCCTCCAGTTCATTTTTATATTTTATTGCCTCTGAAAGAACATTCTCACGGACGGAATCACCGTCTCCGGTCAAATCATCGGGAGACATTTGTTCCTTAATCCTAAACAGTCTGCCTTCAACATCATCACGGACGGCCTGCTTTTTATCAATTCCATCTTTAATCTTGCTGATTTTTTCTTCAAGGATTTGTATTCTGTCCTCGCTTTTCTTATAGGTCTCACTACTTATTTTTAGTCCATCAAGAATCTCTTCTATGGAAAAATGCCGTATATTGTCATTTGATGCAACTATATCATCCACACCGTCCATAAGCTTTTTCTTAAGACATTCAACAGTACTGCCGGTCGTTTTTATATCCCTTTCGTATTCTTTCTCCCGTTCTAAACAGTTATTCAAATGATTACAGCTGGTATTTTTGGCAAGCTCTGCCTTCTGCTCCTCTCTCAAGGCTTCCTCAATATTTTTCTGCAGTGTGCTCCTCAGAGTCCTCACAGGAATACCGGATGTAAGAGTATTCAGTCTGGCGTCAATTTCAGCCATATTATTTTCACATTCAGCAATCTTTTCAAAGATTTTTCCCAACTCTGTCTGCACATTATTTCTATTCTTTTCACAGTTTTTGATCTCAACTTCCTGTGCCTTCAGTAAAGCCTCCATTTTCTCCTTATTTTTTTCAAAATCATTAAGATCTTTAACAATTCTGTTGTAATCCCGGATAAATTCATTGAACTTATCGTCAGGAACAGATACCATTTTTTCCCAGACATTAGCGAGTCTTTCATCATCAGTCTGGTACTTCAATGCGGTTATTTCATTTTCAACAGTCTGCAATACGGCATTTTCCTTTGACTGGAAGTCTACGGATGATTTATATCGTTCATAAGTATTTCTGATACCTTCAACCACCCGTCCGGTCTCCGTGAGACCAGCGTCAATAGCACCAATCTCCCGGTATTTTTCCTTCATTGAATTTCTGAACGCGGTGACATTATCTGATTCTTTTTTCAGAAGATTCGTCTGCCTACCGATATTGAAAATCCGCTGCTCCATGGCATTACAGCAGGCTTCGGCATTCTGCTCAGTGGCACTCACAGCCCCGGTTATTTCAGAGGTAAATCCCTTAACTACATCTGATATATTCTGCAGCAAAGTCTCCCCGTCCCGTTTTATTCCTGTTAATAAATCCCTCATATTAACAAGACATGACGCAGAATAATCATCATTCATACAGGAAAATAGAGAGGAATCGGCAAATACAGCATCAGCAGTCTGAATAGAAAGGGATATTTCCCGGGCTGTATTCTGCAGCTTTTTATGAGAATTTCCGAGCCCGTTAAAAAGTGACTCTCTTTCAGAATCAAGTTTCTGTCTGTTTTCCTGATACACTTTTATATCAGCATCCACTCTCTTCTGTTCACCTTCGTACTTATCCTTGTCAGCCTTCAACTTATCTAGAAGTCCATCCAGTCCGTTCTGAAGATTATCAATTCTAGGATGGACAGTAGAACCGCAGCACGGACATGGTTCCCCCGGCTTCAGATTGACAACATAGTCATGCATCTTAATACCGGTACTAACAGCCATAATAATTTCTTTAAGCTCACACTCTCTTTTCTTAAGAGTGTCAAAACGACTTCCTTCGACATCATCAAATTGCAACCTACGCTGAGAATTAGCAACAATCCCGGAAAGGCAGTTCGCAAAATTCTCTGCCTCAGCAATATAATCATCAATTTTACTGCCAAGCATAGTTAGACCTGTATTTATAGTAGTGTATTCTTCAATAAATCTCTTAGCTATGCCGGATGCTGATACATACATACCAAACTCAGGCAGTCTCCCTTCCTCGAATGAATAGGTGCTGCTGTCACCGGTTAAAACGGTATACTTTAAATAACTTTCCTGCCATTTCCGGAGATGTTCCTGCTGTTCACAGTTTTTTTCCGCAATTAAACTCTTCTTATCTGCTAAAAGTTTCACTTTTTCCCGGTACATAGAAATATTCGTACTAAATTCATGCCAGATAGTCTTTATGTATGAATATTTTCTGTTTTGTTCATTTTTCTTCTGAAGAATATCTAAATCCAATTTGATTTCAGTTTCATCTTTTTCAGCTTTAGCCAGTTCATCTTCTGCATCTTTAAGCTTTTTTTCCTTGTCAGATTTTGAAGTATTGTGATTATTTATCAGTGTTAACCAGTTGCTCTTTTCTTTCTCCAGCTTTTCTGCTTCAACTAGTTTAGGCTCCTTCTGAATTATTTCATTCTTACAGGCAATTGTTTTCTGTTTGCTGATTTCAAGGGTCTCAGTATCTGTCTTTAACTGTGTCTCAGCAAAAACAATTTTTTCAGAAAAAGCATTTAATTCCCTCTTTAATGAGCTAAGCCGATCTTCCTGATTTGTTAACTGAACATGAACATCTTTCACCGGCTCTGACAGATGGTAGAGTTCCATTACCCGGTAATCATCCTTATAATCTTCCCTCTGTTTCTCTAGACTCTGACATTCTGCATTTTTTTCAGTAATTTCCTCATCTGCCTTTTTTAGCTCAATCCTGCATTCACTGAAATCGTTTATTAACTGTATTTTTCTGTCAACACTGTCGATGTTTTTTCTACAGACGTAAAGCTCCCTTTTTTTCTCTTCTTTAACATCATCAGTCAATAGCTTTTCACTGATTATCTCTATCTGTCTTTCATAATCCTTCAGTCCATTCTCTAGAATCTTGTACTTGCTGGAAACAAGATCATCAATTTTCTTATATATCTCCGTTCCCGTAAGCTTTTCTAGAAGCTTTGATTTAGCATCAGGATCATCTTCCAAAAACGCAGCAAAATCCCCCTGCGGCAGAACAATCACTCTTCTGAACTGATCCCAGGTCAGACCTGTGTACTTCCGGATAATATCATCATGAACAGCGGTTTTGTTTTCACTGCTTGTAATCTTTATCGCATCTCCTGATTCATCTAATTTTTCCAGCTGATAATTATATGAATATTTAATTCTCTTTTTGCTTATACTGAAACTGGAACGGTACTGCTGACCGCCAACACCTTCAAAATACACTGTAGCACTGCAGTTGTTCTGACCTCTGGTCATAATATTAATCGGATCATCAGGTGACAGAGCAAAATCCTCTAGATCCAGTTTACCGGAGCGGGAATTAAATTTGGCAATACGCGGAGTTTTCCCGTAAATTCCAAAACAGATGGCATCAAGTATGGTGCTTTTACCAGCACCGGTATCACCGATTATGGCAAAAATTTTTTTACGATTTCTTGTAACCTCACGAAAATCAATGTCAAATTCTCTTAAACTTGCTAAATTAATTCCCTTAACTCTTAATACTTTCATAACAGCCCTATAATAATCCGTTAATCCACAATCTTTGGCATTCATAATGTTATGTGAATATCTTTTACTGCCTCAGAGACTGCCAAAACAGCATCCCATGAGATGAAAACCTGCGTTTCTACTACAGGTTATCCTCTGATTTCTCAATTTCCCTGATAACATCCACTAGAAGATTCTTGATTTCCTCCGGCATTTCCTTTCCGTTATATACCTCTCTGTACATCCTCGATGCCAGTTCAACCGGAGAGGTAATATCATCAAGAGACTGAACATCATCTTCGTATTTTTCACCTGACCCTTTATCGGCGGCACGGACAGTAAATTTAAAATCACAGAATCGGAATACCCTGCCTGAAAGTTCACCTATTTTGCTCTCAATAAGATTCCTGTATACCCCCTTGTCCCTGAAATCGGTATTATCCGGATCATATTCAGCGAATATCGAACAGAATGGAAGAAGAGCTGCGGGTAATTTTTTCTCCATCAATGACAGCTTATCCAAAGCCTCCAGCACTGCATTCTCACCGGCATATCCGGATCCACTGGGAATTCTTATAAAATCAACAGTTCTCTCAAATATCTGTGAATTTACAGAAATCTCATACCTGTTACCACTGTCAGGTTCATCTGCCTGTTTTATATCTACGATATCCACTCCGTGGCGGTATTCACACTCCCCGAAATTTACAGGCAGGGGAGAACCGCAGTAACGAACACGCCTGTCATCAGTAATATTCTGTCGCAGATGAATATGTCCCAGAGCCACATAATCAAAGCCGTCAAACACGGAGGTACCTAAACTCTGCTCTCCTCCTACAACATCGAAGGCTTTATCTCTCTCATCTCCTTTAAGCTTTGTATCTTTGGCAAAAAAATGCCCCATGGCGATAAGCGGAACATCAACTTTGTTCAGTTCTTCATTATGCTTAATATAATCAAGACACCCTTGGTATATTCCACTGACAGCTGATTCATAGCTGAAATCATCCCTCATCCCGTTTCTGGCTACATCAAGATTCCATACGATGTTATTGTTAAGATACGGCATAGCTACTACAACAGCCTGCAGACTGCCATCCCTGGTATATACAGGGTAGATAAGCTTTTTATAATCAACATCTACCCGATCTCGTGAACAATCAGAACAAACAACAGGAAGTTCCCCCACTATTTTCAATCTTTCACAGCATTCCATATATACGGAAACACTGTCTATTTTTCTGGCGCTGTCATGGTTACCGCATGTAATCACTATGTGAAGTTCCGGATATCTCGTACGTATTTCGTTTAGTGTCATTCCGAGAAACTTTTCCGCATCAAGAGGAGGATTTATCGTGTCAAAAACATCTCCTGATACCAGCATAAGATGAGGCTTTTTATCCTCTATGATATTTATCAGATTCTCTCTGAATCTTTCATACTCTAGGCTTCTGTCAAAATCATGAAGTTTTTTTCCAAGATGCCAGTCTGATGTATGAAGAATCCTTATTTTCAAATTATTTAGCTGTTCCATTTTTACTTTCCTGAAATTATCACGATTATTATGAAGATGAATCGCCCCACACAGATGCCGATCCTAATATTATTACAATTATTTTTTATTATCAATATTGTTTTTAGTCTTTATGTTTAATATATAATACATATCATATTATTATACGATAGACACCTGTTATGTATTTTTATGTGCAATTTTAGAGGGAAAGGCCGAAAAATTCCGCCCCGAACACCATAGATCGGCCATAAAAAGCCCAAAAAGCCTTTCAACAGCTCAGTCAGGATTGTATCATGATCTAGTAATACATCATAAAAGCAGAAAACCGGAGTCATACTGACTCCGGTTTATCCTTATGATTTTCTCTTATAGCGAAATTGCTACTGGAGGATTAATCGGACTATAGGATAATCAAATATTCTTCTTAAATCATGAGGTTATCTAGTTGAACCAAAACCACCGGCTCCTCTCTCAGTTTCGGTTAATTCATCGGCAATCTCAATAGTTTCAGTTACCACCGGAACTATAAGACACTGAATAGCTCTGTCTCCTCTTTTAAACATAAATTCTCTGCCGCGACTATTATCACCCTGCTCATCAATCACAATATGAGCAATCCATTCTCCGCGGTAATCGGAATCAATAACACCTACGGTATTGCGCAAACCGATTCCTTTAATACCAGCACCTGAACGAGGCATCAGTAGAGCCACATGACCAGCCGGAACTTCAGCGGCAAATCCAAGATTTACAACATTGTCTACACCGGCTGTCAGGGTAACGTCACTCTGAAAATAAATATCCATACCGCCTGCGGATGCTGATTTATATTCCGGTTTAATAAAATTATCAACTAACGGTTTTACACGCATTCTTACCGAACTCCTAAAACAATTAAATATGAATAATATCTGCCTTCTACCAACTAATTACTGACAGATGTTTTCTGCCGGAACAGAACGCCGGCTCTTCACTAACGTAAAACAAACAGCTTTAAATATAAAAAAAGTAATGACTGCAAATCATTACCTTTTAGTAATAAATATGGATGATTATAAACGAAATAAGGTAAATAAACAAAAATGTCCTTAATGCTGCAATCCTGCTCCCGTAAGCTTTTCTATTTTTGTTTTCTGTCTTCCGGATAGATAATAAAGCCGTTTCTTTCTCTGGCTCTTTCAAGAAAAACCTTAAGCCTGCTGTTTCCGGCCACATCAGAACTGCAGTTCGGCCAGCACAGATCCCCTATTGCTTTCGCATCCATCTCATTATAGAAATTCTCCGGAAGGGGTATTGAATTACTGCAACCGCCCATACTGCTCGCTGAAATTCCTGGACTGTTACATTCCTCGTAGATACGCGGTGTTCCAGCGGCTGAGAACTTCAAAATTACAACAGTTCTGCCGTATCCGGAATAACTGCCGAATCTGACCAGTTCTAAATCCATATGCATAAACCGGAGATTATGCTCCAAGGCAAATTTCTCTGCATAGCTACTGAATTCCCCTCGTATAACCACGCCGTTTTCCCTGAATATACGCAAAGTATCATCTGTCACACCTATGCTGGTGACACTTGCCGGAACAATCAACTCCTTCAGAGTGGCAAATTCATCCAAAAATCCCTTCTCAACTGCAGTTATTCCTGTTTTAATAACAAATGAAACAAATTTGTTTCTTCTGATAAAATCATCCCGGTTATACTTAGTTCTGTTAAGATCACTGCATCTTAACACACCGGTTCCTACCGCCTCAATGCCGTCATAATTCGTATCAAAACAAACTTCTATTTTCATTTCTGTACTCCGGATCTTGTGCAATATGCAATAAAAAAACATCCCGTATTCATTATCGTTACCTCTGCAGAAAATAATCATAAATTCTGACGGTAAAATAAAAAAAACATCATAGACATTATTTCAGTGAATCTTTCTTAAGACAAAGCCCCTTTCTTATATATATGATCAATAACCAAGATTTATGTTACGTGTAATTCTCAGTGATAATTACTCAAAAAAAACAGGTTCTACAACCTAACTTTGCAAATATACATAAAAAAACAACCTCCATAGTATTTTCTCTAATCAGAATTAAGTATTATTAAGCTGACAGAACCTATGAATTTCCCGATTTCAAAAAAAGAGAATTTTCAAAAACGTAAGCAGCTTTTTATTGGTTCCACTGTTTAGTCAGTTATTCATAAGCATCACAATTCACTGAACGTCATTCTGCAACACAGATATATCAGGATGTTTTAGAGAAACTACTATCGTCAGGATATAAATCCTGCTTATATCGTACTTATTCACAGCATGCGTAAAAATTTGTATAATGCTGAAAATTTAATTGAGGATTAATACACTATGGAATTAACAACCAAGCAGAAGCTTTACCTTAAGAGTAAGGCTCATGATCTTAAGCCAGTCGTAATGATCGGACAGAAAGGCATTACCGCTAATGTAATTGAAGAAATTAAGAGTTCAATTGATCATCATGAACTTATTAAGGTTAAGATTGCCGGACTGGAAAAGGAAGATAGAGAAGCAGTAGCCCTCGAGCTTTCAGAAAAAGCTGATATCGCACTGGTACAGATTCTGGGAAGTAATGCTACCTACTTTAAACAAAAGAAGAAAGAATCAGCATTTAATCTTCCAAAAGAATAATGCCCCGGGTATACTGAACTCCGTAATATAAAAACCCCTGGTGTCTAACTTCTGCTGAAATGAATAGCCTTTACATACCCAGGCTTCATAAAAACAGGTAAGTAGCAGACATTCAGGAACTCAATATAATGGTTATTTCAGTAACTTCAGGATTAAGGAATTATTATGCCTTTTATTGATGCAAAAATTTCACTACCTCTAACCCGGGAGCAGAAAGATAAACTTAAGACTAGATTCGGTCAGGCCATATCCATTCTGCATAAGCCGGAATCCTACCTCATGATTAATATTGCCGATAGTCAGAGTCTTTATTTTGCCGGTAAGGCGCTTGAAAAAGGAGCCTACATAGCCATTTCGGTTTTCGGCCAGGTAAACGCAGGTGATAGCAATAAAATGACCGGAGAGGTATGCAGAATTCTGAATGAGGAGCTAGACATTCCGGGTAATGCCGTATATGTCTCCTACCATCCGGTAGCCAATTGGGGATGGAACGGCAGTAATTTCTAATTTATGGAATTATGCGTATGTAGGCATACCGGGAAATATAATACAGCGTATAAGACGCAAAAAAAAAAGAGGGGCTGACACTCCTCTTTTTTTTTGCATAGTACTTGATATTCAGATACTAAACATAAAGAATATCGTTAATATAGTAGGTTACCTTTCCCTTTGGAGTAACAATTTCTACTTCATCATCGACATATTTGCCCATAAGGCCTCGGGCAATCGGAGTTTTATAGGAAAGAAGACCATTGGTAACATCTGATTCATGTTCACCGACAATCTTATAGGTGATTTCTGTACCATCATCCTTTTCAAGTTTGACTGTAGCACCAAAAACAACCTTCTTTTCGCCATCAACCTTAACTTTCTTGATATCAATAATTTCAGCAGTAGATAACTGCACTTCAAGGTCCTTGATTTTAGCTTCACACATCCCCTGGGCTTCACGGGCTGCATGATATTCGGCATTTTCCTTCAAATCGCCATGTTCTCTGGCTTCAGCAATTAATTCAGAAATACGTGGACGTTCGGTACCTTTTAAGAACTCAAGCTCCTTACGTATTGCATCAGCACCCTGAACGGTCATAGGAGTTCTATCCATTATCATACCTCATATTTTTAGAATAAAAAAAAGAGAACCAACCATATGAAATATGGCTGATCCATAAAAAAATGTATTATCGTAAGCTTCTTGTTACAGCAAAAAAATCAGTAACAGACATTGTTACCATTTTAACCCAGTATAAAAGAAATACTTATATATTTCTCACAACTTTAAATTTTTCGGTATCACATGCCTATATATTACACGCAAACATCATCTTAATCTTTCTTAAAGAAAGAAGCGAGCTTATCAAGGAAAGACTGTTTCATTGGTTCATGCTTTTCTTTCTTACTGTCTTTATTTGAAAGAGACTCTTCAAACTTCTTCAACAGTTCCTTCTGTTCGTTATTCAGGTTGACAGGAACTTCAACAATCATATTGCAGTACAGATCACCAACCATGCTGCCTCTAAGTGATGGAACCCCCTTACCTCTAGCTCTCAGCTGAGTACCTGACTGAGTACCGGCCTGAACCTTAAGCTTAATACTGCGACCATCAAGTGTAGGAACCTCAACATCACCGCCGATAGCAGCTGTTGTGAAGCTGATTGGCACATTCACGAACAGGTTAAGTCCTTCTCTTTCGAAGATTGCATGAGGTTTAACTCTGATGAATACATAAAGATCTCCTGCCGGAGCTCCATTACGTCCAGCCTCCCCCTTTCCAGGAACTGTAAGTCTTGTTCCGTCTTCAACACCTGCCGGAATGTTGACTTCAATCTCTTCCTTGCTGCTGTACCGACCTTCGCCATTACACTTTTTACATGGTTTCTCAAAAATCTTACCGGTACCATGACACTTAGGACAGGTTTCCTGAATTCTGAATATGCTGTTGCCCTTCATGATCACACCATGACCATGACAGGTAGGACATTCCTTGGTTGCAGAACCAGGCTCTGCACCGGTTCCCTTACAACAGTCACAGGTTACATTTTTGTTGATACGGAAGGTTTTCTTTATACCATGCACAGCTTCTTCAAGAGTAAGATTTACAGAAAGCTGCAAATCCTCTCCAGGTTGACTGGTGCTTGTACGTCTGTTACCACGCGCACCAAAGATATCACTGAAAGCTTCACCGAAGATGTCGCTAAAATCAAAGCCTCCGGCACCGCCAAAGCCACCGAATCCACCTCCGAAGCCCCCACCGCCCTGATTAGGATCGACACCGGCAAAACCGTACTGATCGTATGCAGCACGCTTTTGCGGATCACTTAAAACAGCATAAGCTTCGTTAATTTCCTTAAATTTTTCTTCTGCACCCGGTTCCTTGTTACGATCCGGATGATATTTCATTGCCAGACGTTTAAACGCTCTCTTGATTGTCTGATCATCTGAATTCTTATCGACACCCAATACTTCGTAATAATCACGCTTATCTGCCATAAAGAATACTTCCTAAATAAAGTGCTAAAACCATGAATATATTGGTCTCAAAGACATCATTGTACTTTATTAAAATTCCTTGCATTTTGACATCATTTTTCTTAAAAGGTTTTTTAAAATACTGGTTATACACCTACCTTTAAAAAACCGGCATATTACATTCTATGGATTCAATGCCAGTTGATATCTGAAGGTTTTAATTCTTTAATAACTGGCCTGTTTTTCACACCATTGACAGGACTGAAAAAGATAACAAAAGACTTTATCTAAATCAACGCTAAAACAGGCATTTATTATTATATCCACCGGTAGAAAACAGTTCCCGGCAAATATCTGATATCCAGGAGTTTGTTTTTTCATCCTATAAGTGAATCTTTTTGTTCTCTAAACATACAAGTAACGGACTCCGTCTTTAAACGTTGTCCGTCACCTAATATTACATCAGTTCAATGGATTCACTTTAACAGATTTCTGATTCCGTTCTATTAAACTTCTTCAAAGTCTGCATCACGTGCACCGCCGTTGGCATTGCTGCCTGCATTAGCGTTAGCACCTGCATTGGCACCTGGGTTAGCACCTGCACCAGCCTGCTGAGCATACTGAGATAAAGAACCGGCAACATCCTGAAGTTTCTTTTCAGCAGCTTCGATGGCAGCTAAATCATCGCCACGGCATGCATTTTCAAGATTGTTGATAGCCTGATTAAGTTCAGTCTTAATGTTTTCAGGTAATTTATCACCGTTTTCAGACATCTGCTTCTTATAGCTGTGGATAACAGCATCAGCACGATTGCGTGCATTAGCAAGGTCAGCGAACTTTTTATCTTCAGCTGAATGCTGTTCAGCTTCACGAACCATCTTCTGAATTTCTTCTTCTGACAGACCTGATGAAGACTGAATAGTAATCTTCTGTTCCTTACCGGTGTTCTTGTCCTTAGCACTTACATGGATACAACCATCAGCATCGATATCGAATGTTACTTCAATCTGTGGAACACCACGTGGAGCTGGAGCAATACCATCGAGGTTGAAGTTACCTAACAGTTTGTTGTCCGCAGCACGCTTACGTTCACCCTGGAGTACACGAATGGTTACTGCAGGCTGATTATCTTCAGCAGTGGAGAAGGTCATGCTCTTCTTTGTAGGAATTGTAGTATTCTTTTCAATCAAGGCAGTCATAACACCACCGAGGGTCTCAATACCGAGTGATAAAGGAGTAACGTCGAGAAGAAGAACGTCAGTCTTATCACCTGACAATACAGAACCCTGAATTGCAGCACCAACAGCTACAGCTTCGTCAGGATTTACGTCCTTACGAGGTTCCTTACCAAAGAATTCAGAAACAACCTTCTGAACCAGTGGCATACGGGTCTGACCACCAACAAGCAATACTTCATCAACATCACTCTTTGAAAGACCGGCATCCTTAAGAGCTGTCTTAACAGGTTCAAGTGACTTAACAACCAGATCTTCAACCAAAGATTCGAGCTTAGCACGGGTAAGCTTGATATTCATATGCTTAGGACCGGTAGCATCTGCTGTGATGTAAGGAAGGTTAACATCAGTCTGTGTAGCTGAAGAAAGTTCAATCTTAGCCTTTTCAGCTGCTTCCTTCAAACGCTGTAATGCAAGAATATCCTGTCTTAAATCGATATTGTTACTGATCTTGAATTCATCAATCAGGTAGTTAATCAGCAGGTTATCGAAATCCTCACCACCTAAGTGTGTATCACCGTTGGTTGAAAGAACTTCAAAAGTCTTTTCACCATCAACTTCATCAATATCAATGATTGAAATATCAAATGTACCGCCACCAAGGTCGTATACGGCAATTTTCTTTTCACCCTTAACCTTATCTTCACCGTAAGCCATAGCTGCTGCGGTTGGTTCGTTGATAATACGTTTTACATTGAGACCTGCGATACGGCCGGCATCCTTTGTAGCCTGACGCTGCTGGTCATTAAAGTATGCAGGTACTGTAATAACTGCTTCAGTAACTTCTTCACCGAGGATATCTTCAGCAGTCTTCTTCATCTTCTTTAATACTTCTGCAGAAACCTGTGGAGGAGCCATTTCCTTGTCTTTTACGCTAACCCAGGCATCACCGTTAGTTGACTTGACAATCTTGAAAGGCATGATTGAAATATCACGCTGAACTTCAACATCATCAAAACGACGACCGATAAGTCTCTTGATAGCGAATAAAGTGTTCTTAGGGTTGGTAACAGCCTGACGCTTAGCAACATCACCTACTAAAATTTCGCCATCTTCAGTATAACCGATAATTGACGGAGTTGTACGATGACCTTCAGCGTTCTCTAAAACACGTGCAGTACCATTTTCGTATACTGCAACACATGAGTTGGTTGTACCAAGGTCAATACCGATAATCTTACCCATTTTGAGTCTCCTATTAAAATATTCTTTAAGCTGTGTTTTTCTTCATTATCTTTACAGCTTGTTTTTTATCTCTACACTATTTAAATAATGCTATGTTTTCCACTTTCAAGATCAAATAAAAAAAATTTTTAATTTTTTTTATTTTTTTATTTAAAAAATGTCTGATATCTCCGCTAGAGACTGGAAATTCCTTTGTTCAGAAGCTTACTTTGGAACCGCATATCATTATTTTTAATAAAAATATTATTTTTATCTTAAGAAAATCTCCGAAAATAATCTAAAAAAAACTGGATATAAAAAACCCTGATTCCATCAGGAATCAGGGAAATGTCTGATTATTCGAAAAAAAACTTTACCGGATGATTTACATAGCGCGTGAAACAACCACGAGAGCCGGCTTGATTACGCGGCCGTTGAGCACGTATCCCTTCTGAACCACATCGATAACATGGTTAGCTGGAAGATTCGGATGAGGAACGTGCTGAATAGCCTGATGGAAATTAGGATCGAAAGGTTCCCCCTTAGGATCAAGCACCTGCACACCGTTCTTGCTGATAGCCTTCAGAATGAGTTCAAATGTCATTTCCAGACCATTAATCATATCCTTCTGAGCTTCATTTGAGCGGTCGGCGTAGAATAAAGCCTGTTCAAGAGGTTCAAGGCTAGGGATAAGATCCTTAATAAAGCCTTCCAGTGCAAAACTCTTGGCTTTAGCAATCTCATTCTCACTTCTAGTCTGAATACGCTTGATTTCCTCATCTCTGGTCTGCAGAGCTTCGTTAAGCTTCTTTTGGGTAACTTCCATTAATTTTTGAACTTTATCCTTCTGTTCAGCTTCAGCATTCTTCTTGAATTCTTCATACTGACTCATTACAGTAGCCTTTTCAGCTGCAAGGGTATCAAGCTTTCTTTTCATTTCAGCCTTCAGCAGCTCCTTTTCAGTTCTAATCTGTTTAATAGACAGACGTGCAGAAAGCAAATCTGTTCTTAACTGTTCCGGTGTCAGATTGGCAATACTCTCTTCTACACATTCATTATCATTTTTTTCTTCTGCTGACGCTTCCTTTACTTCAGCCTGATTTTCATTCTGCTGTTCTGCAGACTCTGTCTGCTGGGGATTCTGCTGTTCGGTCTGATTCTCAGCATTTTCTGCCTCATTGAAATTATTCTGAGTTTCCTGCTCACTCATGAAAATGTTCTCCTAAACTAAAAAAATAAAAATCTACTCTGAAATATAGTGATTAATTTTACAAATTCAACAACTTATGTCAAATAATAACGTTTTATTCCATATAAAAAGTCAATTCATACTGACGTGTTCTTTTAATCGGCAAAAGCCACCGGCATTAAAAAAATAATTGCCATTTGTTTTAATTACCTTATAATTGACCCGTAAATGTAAATAATGTCACATTTATGATATTTTTCTCTTTTAAGGTTTTTTATAAATCACCGGAAATACAGGAATCATTATCATGTGGTACATAGTTGCAGGTTGTGTGTTTTTACTTGTAATAAGCAATGTATTCCAAAACATTGCCTGGTATGGTCATTTAAGTAAATTATCAGATCAACCGGTATACATCGCCATACTGGTATCATGGCTGATTGCTCTTATAGAATATGCATTGATGGTTCCGGCAAACCGCTACGCTCACGATTATTTCACCGTCGGTCAGCTCAAAATCATGCAAGAGGTAATTACCCTTACCGTGTTTGTTCCACTATCAATAACTCTTTTCGGGGAAAAATGGAACTGGGACTACCTGTGGGCGGCATTATGCATGGTTGGAGCCGTATTCTTTGCCTTCAGGTCAAAACTTTTCGCCTGACAGTCAGAATAGCCGTGCGGTTCAGAATAAACTCTGATAGCTTGAGTATCAAGAGTCACTATTCTGTCCGCACCACGTCGTAAAGCAAGCAGAAAAAACACCTTAATTATTCTCCCTTTTTTTAATTTCACTTTCCACAGACATTTGCCCTGTACGGATATATCTAATTCTTTCTCTGCTTAACATTTAAACCGATTCAATATAAATTCATCAGATACATTTCCAGAATAATACACATTCCGTTACTCATTCTCCGTTTTATTCTCACAGTTTTTACTGACTGTTATCATATTTTTATATTCAGTAGCTATTATTAGTCTGAAACATGGTTGTACAATGAAATCCGATATCGTATTTGAGATTCCGCAGTCAGGGATAAAACGCCGTAGCTCTATCTGAATAACATATTGTAAAGATAGGTCTGTCCGGAAAAACTTCCTGATGGTTAATATAAGATAACCGGTTTCCCCTAAGGAAAATTATCTCCCTTCAGGATACCATTTACCGTAATCATCATAAGGGGCTTGCTTAAACGGACAAAATAAAAAAACATGGATGTTGACCGGGCCCAAAAGGCGGAAACGCCTGCTGTTCATAAACTAGACTTATGATTTTTATGCCGAACAGCCAAGGTTCTTACGATACATATAACCTCTATCTATCGCCTATGACTTTCACGGAAAAACGAAGCCTGCCACACTTCAGTTAGACAGCGACTTGTGAATTTTCCGGTAAAAATCACTGGACCGTTAGAATAGAATTCTGAGCAGACACGTGTCTGCATAACGAAAAAAACGGAGGATATGCCCATGCGCAAAATTGCTATCTTTTTATTTCTTTCCGCTCTTACCGTACCTGCCTGGGCCGGATTTCAGCAGAATAATGTCAACACCGGCAACGGCGGTTTCGTAGGACCTGGAGCCACAGCAGGTGTCACCACTGTTGCTCAGGCGAAATCAGCCCGTGACGACAGCCCTTGCGTTCTCACAGGAAGCATTGTACAGCGTATGCCAAGCGATAATGATCACTATCTGTTCCGCGATTCCACAGGAGACATTCTTGTAGATATCGATGATGAACTGTTTATGGGACGCACAGTCACACCTGAAACAGTAATCCGTATTTACGGTGAAGTGGATAACGAGGTTTTTGAACGTACCAAAGTTGACGTAAAGAATATGGAGATATTGAAATAACTTCCATCTCATAAACCTGTTTCTGAATATCTTTTTATAACCTATTGATATTCATACGTAAAAGCCGGCATAAACCGGCTTTTTTATTACTGATAAATTCAGTAACACTGTGAAATTTTCCAAAAGTTCCGCATAAAACCAAATGTTATCTTGCTGAATAAATTAAAATTCTGCGCATTCCTCAGGAGTGAGTTTTCTATACTCTCCAGGCTGCATATCCTTATCAAGGGTAATATTACCTACAGATAGGCGCTTTAATCCAACAACTCTGTTTCCGGTGAAAGCAAACATTCTTTTTACCTGATGATACCTCCCCTCAGTAATGGTAAGAAGAACATGTCTTGGTTCAAGGATCTTGAGTACTGCCGGTCTAGTAGGAGTTTTCTCCCCGCGAAGCAGTACGCCTTCGGCAAACAACTTCTCCGCATCAGCACTACAGTCATCAGCAAGCCATACTTCATAGGTTTTTGGATGAGATTTCTTTGGAGAGGTAATACGGTGAGACCATGCCCCATCATCAGTTATCAGTAATAGACCTTCAGTATCTAGATCAAGCCTTCCGACACAAAAAAGTCCGGATGATTCCTCCAGAAGACTTAAAACAATTGGATTCTGAGGATCATCATTAGAACAAACACACCCTTTCGGCTTGTATATCATAAAATACCGTTTTGTTTTTTCGGTGACGACATCCAACTGCCCGCCTTCAAACTCTATGAAGTCCTCCGGACTTACCTTTAGGGCCACATCCTTGCAGACAGAGCCGTTAACGGTTACCCTGCCCTTTCTGATTATGGTTCCCGCCTCCTTTCTGCTGAAACCATAGTTTATGGTAAGACACTTATCAAGTCTTATCGTACTGTTCATAGATAACAGCTCCACTAAGTGAATATTTCGTTACAAATAAAAAATCAGAAGAAATATATTTCCTCTGATTTTTACAACTGCTCATAAAAGACTGATACCGTCCATTCAGCTTTATAAGTTAACCGTGATACTTGTTAAAAATCAGACAAGCATTGGTTCCGCCGAAGCCGAAGCTGTTGGACATTACACATTCAAGATCTATATTCTTTGCTTCCGTAACAATTGGAAGACCTTCAGCTAGAGGATCCATATTCTCAATATTAATACTTGGAGCAATAAAGTCATTGTTAAGCATTAACAGTGAATAAATAGCTTCCTGAACGCCTGCTGCACCGAGACTGTGGCCGGTCATTGCCTTGGTAGCACTAAGGAACGGAACATCTTCGGTAAATGCTGTTCTGATAGCTTCAAGCTCTTTTGTATCACCAACCTTGGTTGATGTACCATGGGTATTGATGTACTGAACTTTGGTGTTTACGGTTGCCATGGCCTGCTTCATACATCTCACTGCCCCCTCTCCTGAAGGAGCAACCATGTCATATCCGTCAGATGTAGCGCCAAATCCGGTAATTTCACCATAAATCTTGGCACCTCGTGCCAAAGCATGTTCCAGCTCCTCAACAACAACCATGCCGCCGCCACCGGCAATAACAAAACCGTCACGATCGACATCGTAAGTACGTGAGGCTTTGGAAGGAGTTTCATTGTACTTAGTACTCAAAGCCCCCATGCCATCGAAAAGACAGGCAAGAGTCCAGTCCAGTTCTTCACCGCCTCCGGCAAAAACAATATCCTGCTTTCCAAGAAGAATCTGCTCATAGGCCGTACCTATACAATGCGCAGAAGTTGAACAGGCTGAACTGATACTGTAGTTAAGTCCCTTTATTTTAAATGGTGTGGCCAAACATGCTGATGTTGTTGACCCCATGCATCTTGTCACCTGATAAGGCCCCACACGACGGATCCCTTTGGTTCTCAGAATATCACATGCTTCAACCTGACTTCTACTTGATGCCCCACCAGAACCACAGATAAGACCGGTTCTTTCATTTGAAACCTCTGATTCAGACAGACCTGAATCCTCTACTGCCTGCTGCATAGCGAGATAGGCATAAGCTGCAGCATCCCCCATGAAACGCTTAACCTTACGATCAATCAACTCATCCAGATTGAGATCAACAGCTCCCCAAACGTTGGACTTAAGTCCTGCTTCCTTGAACTGTTCAGAAAAAGAAATACCTGATTTACCTGTTTTCAGGGACTGCAGAACATTCTGCAAATTGTTACCGATACTAGAAACAATCCCCATACCGGTAATAACCGCTCTCTTCATAATTTACTTCTCTTGATAGTAATGTAAAACATCCAAATCTTAATATATACCGTATACTGTGTTCTCTATCTTACAAACATTTGCCACAAATAGAAAACTAAACCAAAATATGATCTGCAAATCTAAATTATGCAGGGGTAATAAAAAGATTAAATAAATTGTATCCATAGTACTGCATTACAAACGCTGTCAGTACCGATAATTGTGTCTTCTGTTATAGCACCGAACACAACAATTACTTTTATTAGACAAGCATGCACTGATTCACGGCAATACAGATAGATCAACTGCCCGCAACCGGAAGGAGGCGGACCTGCAACTGTCAGGTCGCAGTAAGGGCAATACACTTTCGACCTTTACCCAGAATAGATACTGCTACCTAACGGGGGTTACATCCCAGGGGGTTTGACGTCGCCACATACAGTAGAGCTTACTCTGCTGTATCCGCATCTAAGACTTGAACATTTTCACAATAGTTTATTCACTTACAATGCTCACTCATGGCACCATTACGGTCTCATCAGACCTGTATCCGCAATTTTTACAGCAAAAACAGATGTAATATTATATTCCTGTCATCAAGAAGCTTAATTCCGGATAATTTCTGTCATACCCGCGCAAAGATTGTATTATATTAGCAAATGTTTGTAAACATACGAAACTCTTACCGGAACATCACAAACTCCGCGCAAATACCAGTATTTCTAGTCTCTACGACAGATTATCAATCAAAAATTAATTCTATAGATTAAAATATTGGCAACAGACGTGAATAACACGTTTTTTAATACCAATATGCTCTGTCGGAAAACAGAAAAACTGATTCACCACTCTATCTTAGACAGATATCTTTCCAATAGTTTATTTTTTTTTAGAAATATCGCAAAATGATTTCCCGATTATTTATGAGATCAGCCTGAAGATTCTGTATAATTGTCACAGGCGGATTCCGTTAATTCCAAACACGGCGACATGATTTCCGATAAAAACAGGTATCCGTTAAAATCGATATATAGACAGCACCGCTATCCGTAAACGGTCAATAATAAGATGGAACAGATAATATCTAATATCCCGGAGGCACCCGTAAAATACGCCGACGTGGAGTTTAATGAAAAAAACGAACCTCACAGCAGTCTTTTTAACGATGTTTACTTCTCTGACTGCGGAGGAGCAGATGAAACAAGACATGTCTTTATCAACGGCTGCAACATTGAAAACAGGCTAACTGAAGCTGCCGCCAATCTTTCAGGTAAAAGAGATACATATGTCATTGGGGAAACGGGCTTCGGCACCGGACTTAACCTGCTAGTTACCATGAAATGCCACTCTGAACTAAGAGAAAAATTATCAGCAAAAACATCTAATGCTCTCATTCTGCCACGGCTGAATTTCATATCCGTAGAAAAATATCCGTTACACATTGACGATATGAAAAAAGCACACAGTCATTTTCCGCAGTTCTCTGAAGAAAGCAGCATTCTTCTTGAATCTCTCAAAAAGAAGCCTCTACACACAGGACTTAACACTTTGGAACTTACTCCATGGATTACCGTATACCTTCTTATCGGTGACATTTCCGAATGCTATGGAAATTTAAGTATCAGTCAGCCCGTCGATTCATGGTACCTTGACGGTTTCAATCCTGAAAGCAATACTGACATGTGGTCATATGATAATATGAAACTTCTAGTAAATCTCAGCCACCCCGGAACCAATCTCGCGACCTTCACCGTCTGCCGTCAGGTAAAAGATAATCTTAAGGCTGCTGGATTTACATTGATAAAAAAAGCAGGTTTTGGCAGGAAAAGAGAAATGCTCACAGGATTTCTGGATTAATTGAAAGTTCCCAAACTCACATGTAAAAAAAAACAGGTAATATTGCTTAAAAATAAAAGTATCAAATCTAGAATCATCAGCCTCTACTATACCGGTTCTAGAAATATCTGACAAAAAGCCAAAAACATTAAAAAAGGTCTGACTTTTTAAGTCAGACCCTCAAGTCCAATTAACAGCCGTATTCAGTTTAATCGGCATTTACAGTTTCTATATAATCCTGTCTTGCGAACGCAGGCATCTTCACACCCATAAGTTTACCGCCACCTGTTTCGTAACGGTACCTCTTCATTTTTTCTTTTGCCAACTCAATACCATGATTCCCGATATCATTAACCTTGTTTATCAGTTCAGAACAAAGAGCCTGACGCGGAATGAATCTGATACGATTAGAGATTTCCCTAGTAATTTCAACCATAATCTGATTATGCTTAGCTTCGTACTTGGAGACACTGTTCAGGAAATTACCCCACTGACTCTTTACATCATCAGACTGGCTTTCAATTCCGACCCACTGAGGAACCATCGTATTTACAGTTGTTACCACATTGGCACCGTAAAACTTGCACTCACCATCTTCCTGTCTGGTGTCAAGACTCCAGTCGATACCATAGGTAACTTTGGTAACCGTCTTCTTGCCTGTTGAAGCATTCTCAGGGGCAAACATAACGATCTTTTCACGCAGTTCTGAAGGGTCTTCTGCCTCTACCTGGTAAAAATCGGTATTTCTGTTAATTTCTTCCCTAATGTTCAGATTATGATAGTAGACACTGGCAGTCTGCATCTGAGGAGTGACAGGTCTGACGACACCGTTATTGTCATGCAGATATTTCTCGTCTATATAGTGAGCATCCCGGCCTGAACTGTTAGAACTCATTGAGGAAAATTTTCTGTTTAAAACAGAATCACTGTCATCGGCTCCGTTTATTGCCGGAATTATAAGCATTGCTGCATATAAAAACGATAAAGGGAGAACAACAAAGTATATAACCGAACCTATCTTGGACATCTTATCTATCCCATCATATCCTGCTACGGCAGTCTTATAGAAAACAACACCATAGCCAGACATACTGCCCGATCCCCACATATTCTGTATCAGCTACAGTTATGGAAAAAACGGTAATATCTTCAGCTATAGCCTGCAATTACTCACAGTTATGCTTCTTTATCTGTTTTCTTCACTCGTAATGTTTATTAAATAAACCGGTCCTTCTCAGCGGATACTGTCTCAGGGATAACACTAGAGGTGTATCTGACTTCTGCATCCACATCGTCGAACATGATTTTAAATTGTTATATCATTCCATCTGCTCAGCCATTTGTCTATATAGTAGTGCGCGGGTATGTTTCACCATAACCTTCCACCGGAAATGCCGGATACCAGACTACATCTAAAGTCTAATAAAATCTGGACTCCATGGACTATTCCGGAAGGATTATTCCCCTTCCGCAGTTCGTTCTGCACTCAGATACAAATGATTAATCTGAATAAAAAAGTGCAAAAACATATACATAGATCGTATAGATTTTACTTTATTATTACATCAAGCTCTATTTTTTTATTTTTTCTGAACATTTTTAATTGAGATTAATCACGATAACAGATATCAGTTCAGGATAAAAAGTCATCAACTATAAAGCCGCCTATTTTATGTTCTTGGTGCATCAGGAGAAATACTCCTTTCTGCACAGAAATAAGCTTCAGTCCGCCTATCCTTAATGACGGAAATTCCGTCATCATTACAGGAATACCTGGGACATATTGAACCTGAAGTAAATAAATGATATATAACAGTTATACCAGCATTATACTCTTGTTTTGTTTATTTTTTAAACAATTTGTTAATTACTCTTTAAAAAACTGTTTTTTTATTATCATTTTTTCATAATAAAAAGCCCCCTATTTGAGAGGTAGTTCTCTTTTTTTTTGCATATTTATAAAAATAATAGTATAATTCACGGCAATTTTTGATATTCCAAAATATGAATATACATTAATAATTACTAGTCCACATACATTACATAAATTATTAAAAAATAATAAAGGATCAATTATATATGTCTAAAGAAGACAATATTGAAATGCAGGGAGTTGTCCTTGAAACTCTTCCAAATACCACATTTAGAGTACAGTTGGAAAACGGTCATGTTGTAATGGCATACATTTCCGGAAAGATGCGTAAGAACTACATCAGAATTCTTACCGGTGACAAGGTTACTGTTCAGATGACCCCTTATGATCTGACAAAAGGTCGCATAGTATTCCGCAGTCGTTAATATATACAGTTATATAATCCGTACATTATTCTGGAGGAATGATGCTGCTTTTCATAATAAAGACAATAGTATGCTTCGGAATCATGTACTGTGCTACCCGGTTTTACGGTAATGTCAGTGACAACCTGTTGGTAAAGGCGTTCCTTTGTCTAGTAATCATGTTTGCCACATACTGGGTTGATGTATACAGATTTTCATCTATATTCCTCAACTACTATCTGGCACTTAGAAACTATCGCAAAGGAAAGTACAACAGGGCCTTTGCCACCTTCGAAGATTTACTCGGCAAGGAATTTGCGCCGTCACTTCCTTATCTCGCCAGAATGAGATTTGAAGGATTAGGGACAAACATCAATATTGATGCCGCAAAGTTCTACTGTGAAAGAGCTATCAGAAATGATTTTTCCGAATGTCTCTATCTCCTTGCCGTCATTAATTTTTTCGGTGACAACCTGACAGAATACTTCTACAGCAGAAACAGTAAAAATAAGGCTGACAGACAAAACAGTACTATAAAAACTGCAACAGAAGAAAACACTAAACCCTTAAGGAAAAATACTGTTACCAAAAAAAGAAGGACAAACACATATAAATCAGAAATGTCCCCTGATTACAACGAATGTGTGTTTCATCTTCACTCTTTTTTGGAAAAAGCTTCTGAAACTGATGCTAATTACGGTGATGCCTGTGCCCTTCTGGCGTACTGCCTCTATACAGGGAAAGGCGTGCCAAAGAATATTGAACAGAGTAACGCTCTTTTTAAGCATGCAACCATGCTGAGCGCCAAGAATGTGAAGTATCTAAGACAATGTGCTATCGACAATATCGAAGTAGCAAATTACGTTATGTAGGAAATATAGGAAGCTCTGTAACATCTTCTGTAACATCTTCCGTTTTGGAGTATCAAACAGTTTACTCCGATAATCTAAAACTTCAGAGGAATTTATTATGAGTCCGGAATTATACAAAAGATGGAGACTTGGTTTAGGTTTTGTTACCGCCAAGAACTTGGCAGAACATTTAGATATGGCTGCCATTTCAATCAGCACATATGAATCAAGAGGAAGTGGCTCAAGTGCTGATGACAAGCTTTTAAGAATTCTTGAGAAGAAAATCATCGAAAGAAGTGATGACTTCATCAACGCCGTTGTTGAAACAGCCGCAAAATTCGGCATGCTTTCAAATAATTATCAAGCAACAGGAAACACTGCATCCGACCAGAATACCGCAGATGATAAAGCAATTGAACAAGCTGCTGCCAGCAAGGCCATCCTGGCTGACAAAGCACTGGAACTCAAGATTTACGATCTTGAAGAAAGAGTTAAGACTCTCGAAAAGATTATTGCTAAAAATACTTAAAACAGAATATTGTCCGGCCGGTGTAACAGTTTAAATCACGACAGACCGGACAATACAGCAATAATCACCGGAACTCTAAACTCAAATCAACTGTTGCCGGTACTGTGAAAAAATATAATGTATTTTTAAGTCTGTTTCAAAGCCGGGATGAATTTATCTCCTGAATGAACTTCTCAGCGTTTTGTTCTCTGAGATGTTTTAAATGAACACTCATTATACAGTTTTTTACACCAGAATACCGCACAGACTATCGAACAGCAACAGATAGTAAAATTAAGGTCAAAACGCTGAATCACCAGATTCAGCGTTTTTTATTGTCTTCAGGTAAATACCTCACTTCCCTCTCTATTATTTACACTCCGGTATCCGTTTCAGATCCATGACATTGTTACTGCACCATTAATGTGAATTAACGCCCAATTATTGCACTTTTTGATTACAAAACAGGCAAAAAATGATTTTAATCCCCATCTTTATCTTTTAAACAAATAATTACATTTTTGCAATCTTCTTCTCATTTTTAAATTAATTTTTTCTTAATCTAAACCGCAGTAATTTTATATTTAAAGCTTTAATCACAGTGTTATATATATCCATCGTACTGAATCCTCGGATAGGACATTTATACAGCTCTAAAAAAAACAAAAAACGGCATATTTTTTGCTTAACTTAATTAGTTTAAACAGACTGTCTGATATTTTCTTATTAATACAATATTGCCGTTTATCCTAAACTAATCCATATCACACAGTCTGTATAACTTCCGGACACCGGTACATAGTCCGGCAACCGGTTTTTAATTCCATAAACAATCGCTCAAATAATTTTTCAGTTTTCTTTTTTAACGGAGATGTATCATGCTAAAAGGTACTGTAAAGTGGTTTAATAATGCAAAGGGATTCGGCTTCATCATTCCTGATGAAGGTGGTGATGATGTATTTGCTCACTACTCAGCCATATCCATGAGCGGATATAAAACACTTAAACCAGGTCAGAAAGTATCCTATACCGCCGAAGACACCAGCAATGGTCAGCATGCCATTGAAATCAAGCCAGAAGAAGAAAACATAGCAGAACAGACTGGAATAAAAAGTGGGGAACTGTCCATTGCCGCTTAATAATCAAATATTGGACTTTATACATTAACTCCTGAAGTCTCCTTTTTAAATATCCATACATATGAAGGAGATTTTCCAGCCAGATTCCGTAAATAACCACGGTTCAAAAATATTATGTTTTCTTCCTGTTTCTGCACGTCATCCATATCCGAATTCCCCATGTCCGCAGTACCATCTGTTCATTTTCTGCCGGATATTTCAAGCATTTAACATTATTTAGGATATGAGTCATGCCCATACCGTTACCACCTAACGGCAATTTTGTAAAAAGGAATCGGATCGTAAATACCTTAAACCACGATAGTTTCTTTCCGGTAAAGTTGACCGGAGATAAAATTAAACAATTTATTGGTGCATTCTCACATAAATACATGTTTTGTATTACCAGCAAATGACTGTAATTGTAAACTTAAAACAGGAGTGTTGTGTTAACTCCGGACTTACTTTTTCAAGCTATCCGGTTCACGACAATATAATGATAGCACCCAATAAATCAAAACAACCGGCCAGCTCTTAAGTCCCGGAGATGCCTAATTTTATACCAACAAAAATAAAAAAAGACTAGAATAACCATAAAACAGAAAAACTGAATCATACACTCTTGACTGAATGGTGACACTTCGTCAGATAATCACAAATTACGGAGCTATTTTCAATGTCAAAATGTCAACAAATAATCAAAAACGTTTCTCAGGTCATATTGGATAAGGAACAGCAGATAACCCTAGCTCTAAGTTGTATTCTGGCAAGAGGCCATCTGCTTATTGAAGATTTACCCGGCATGGGTAAAACAACTCTAGCCCGTGCACTGTCCCAGATACTGGGGCTTCAGTGCCAAAGAATCCAGTTTACAGCCGACATGCTTCCAGGGGACCTTCTCGGTGCAAACATCTATAACGAAAACGAACACCGCTTTGAATTTCACCAGGGACCTGTATTCACCAATATGCTTCTTGCCGATGAAATCAACCGCGGTTCGCCACGTACCCAAAGCGCACTGCTGGAGGTAATGGCAGAACATCAGGTTTCCTTTGAACGTCAGACATATAAGATTCAAGAACCTTTTTTTGTTATAGCAACCCAAAACCCTCTAGATCAGGCAGGAACCTTCCCTCTCCCGGAATCACAGCTTGACCGTTTTACCATGCGTATTGAACTTGGTTTTCCGGCCAGACAGCAGGAAATGCAGATTCTGAAACGAGAAAACAAGAATATTGAGCTTGAACCTCTCACAACCGGAGAAGAACTGATTAACATGCAGAACGAAGCAGAACAGGTTTTCGCCTCCGACGCCATTATCAATTACATTCTGGATTTATGTGAAGCAACCAGGAGGGATCCGGATATTCCGAATCCGTTATCACCAAGAGCTGCCCTTGCCCTGCTTTCCGTAAGCCGGGCATATGCATACGCCAACGGCCGTAATTTCGTAGCTCCTGATGACGTCCAAACCCTGTTCCCGCACATAGCCGAACATCGTCTGCGCAAGGGAAATCTGGCCACACTGAATGCAAATACCTTCAGCACCAAGATTCTACACAAGGTTACTCCTAACGTATAACCTTTTAAGATGAAGCAGGAACAGTTCTCATGCAGGCCTATCCTGTTTTAGAGCAGTTAAACAATATATTTTTATAAATCCTCAGAAGAAAAAGCCGTGTCAGATTTTTCACGGGAGACTGCGCATTCTGTTCTTATCCTCTGTCGGAAACAGACAGCATGCCTTTCTAACTTTGAAATATTTTTTATCTGACACAACTGAAGTCTGCCGGATGTTCCGGAATATGAGGAAATAGATACATACAACACCTATCACTAATGATACAGGTACTACTGATTTTTCAGTATAAAAAAAACAAAAGTGATACAGATATTTAAGGTGACTTGACATGGCACTACGGAACAAAAAAAGATGGTCTGTGCAGGATAACGAATCCCTTTCCAGACGTTCGATATACCTGCTTCCCAACAAAACTGGAATAATCTTTATCATTACCTGTGTACTCATGATTGGCTTCGGTTTGAACTACGAAAACAATCTTGTTCTCTTTGTTGCCCTGTTTTCCCTGTCAGCACTGATCACCAGCCTGATATACAGTTTTTTTAATTTAAGAGGTTTGAGTATTTCACATAAGGAATCTATCAACAATATATACGCCGGAGGATCCATCAGCATTCCTATTCATCTCAGCAATATCAATAAAAATCACATAATAAGAGAACTGCACTTAGCCACTGGACAGGGCCCGGATGTATTTATAGACAATACCCCGTCAAGTTACACAGCACAGTTAAACTGTGTATGTCATCAGCGAGGCTTTTATGATATTCCACTAATCAAAGTAGATTCCATCTATCCCCTAGGTCTCATCCGGGCTTTCTCATATTTCAGCATTGAAGAAAAAGTGCTGGTTTATCCTAAGCCACAAAGCTGCGAATATATGCTGCAGAAAGATCTTAACCGCAGTTCCTTTGACAGT
The DNA here is from genome assembly GCA_900315145.1 of uncultured Pseudomonadota bacterium. Classification (GTDB taxonomy): domain Bacteria; phylum Pseudomonadota; class Gammaproteobacteria; order Enterobacterales; family Succinivibrionaceae; genus Ruminobacter. Next base: position 66,037 of record OMYE01000016.1, read on the forward strand.
TCCAGACAGCAGGTTCATTCCACAAGAAGTCACGGCAACGATGAAATTTCCGGCCTGAAAAACTACCGTCCTGGGGATGCCATTAGTCTTATTGACTGGAAACAGCTGGCAAAAGGGAAAGGATTAATGGTAAAAGATTTCTCCGCAGACGAATCAATGGATATGTACCTTACTGAAAACAGTATTAAAAGCAGAGAACTTGAGGAACAGATAAGCATGCTTACGTATGCAGTAATTGATCTTACACGCCGGGACATTCAGTTCGGTTTTCGCTTCAGAGAAATTAATATACAACCGGGAAACGGCTTTGAACATCAGCAGTACATTCTGAGGAGACTTGCTCTCTACTGACGGACTTGTTACGTTTTCCCCAACCACGCTGAGGTTATTTTATGCTGGTTACCAACAATAAATCACTTATTATCATGGGATGCATTTTTACCATATGCGCCCTTATGACCATTGAACATTTTTTTTGGGGGGTTGCCTGTGTCAGCCTGCTGGCCATTCTGCTGCGGGTACTGAGCGCCACCCATATTATCAGACCGTTGAAAAGATTGCATTTAACCTGCCTTTCAGTCACCGGACTGACCATTCTGATATATTCAGCATTCTACTACCGGAATATCGCCGACACTTTCATCAGTCTGCTGCTCATGGGGTGCTCCCTTAAATTTTTAGAGTATGCCAATAAAAGAGATCTGTATGTCCAATGTACCGCCCTGCTCTTTCTCACCGCAGTGCCGCTGATATTCCACTATGAATTCTACGTCATCATCTACATCGTACTGATGATAATCCTGCTTTTCTGGTCATTTATATCTATTACCCACAAACAAAGCAACCGCAGTGATTTCAAACTGATTATCCGGCTGTTTGCCCCTGCACTTCCCGTCGCCATTGTCATGTTCCTTGTACTCCCCCGTACTGGAGCTTTCTGGGTTATACCAAACACTTCTCAGGCTCATTCAGGAATCTCTCCTGTACTCACCCCGGGAAGTATAGACAGAATATCCAAATCTGACAAACTTATAGCACGAGTAATGTTTCACGGACCGATTCCGGCAAGCCGCTATTTCCGGGCTATTGTTTATGAAAAATCAACGCCTATGGGCTGGGTGGAAGGAGATGCCGACTCAGCACAGCGTCGTCAGCTGCTGTGGTACAAGTACCTAGTCAATCAGAAAAGGCAGCCTACAGGAAACGGCCAAACCACTGAATACGATGTGATACTTGAATCTCTTAATACACCGTATATTCCCACCCTGCGCTACTCCATAACAAATCAGAAAAGGGTGTTCTATCTGAATTCAGACGTTTATACCAATAACAACAACAGTGCCTCCAGACAGTATCTGCATTTTACATACCTGCCTGACAAAGCTCCTATACGAGAAAGACTGGAAAAACAGCAGATAGTTGATCTGCTGCACTACAATCCAGGCTCCAATAAAAAAACCCAGGAGCTGGTACACGAACTTACCGGAGAACTGACTTCAGACAAGGAAAAGGTTCAGGCTATTCTGAGATATTTTTCGACAAATAAGTTCATTTACACTTTAGAGCCAGGAAGCTATAAGGGCAGTACCATGCTGGACGATTTTCTTTTCACAAAACGTGCCGGTTTCTGCGTACATTATGCTCATGCCATGGCGGTAATGCTCCGGATGGCAGGCATACCTTCAAGACTTGTAGGCGGATACATGGGAGGAGAAATCAATGCAGATGAGAATTACGTCACTCTAAAGGAGTATGATGCCCATGCCTGGGTTGAAGCTTTTGTTGATGACGCCTGGGTGGAATATGATCCGACCGCTCTAATAGCCGAATGGGACGCAAGCAGCGGTGAATCCGTGGTAGCAAGAGCCAATGGAATATCCGAAGAAAAAAACATCTGGACTTATCTTGCTGATATCAAGGAATCAATTGACATCCACTGGACTAAAATGATTCTTAACTTCGACTCCGACACTCAGAAGGGAATGTTTAAGGACAGTCTTATGCTGGTTCTGGGGGTAGTAATTATGGCCTTTATCATTTACTTCCTCATTGTACTGTTCACCTCAAAGGCTGCAAACCGGGATATCATAGCTCCAGAGCTTGTACTTATGCGCAAGGCTGTTGCTCTCATCATATCCGGAAATTCCGCCAAAAATCCTGCCAATGAACCAGAACCGGAAATATGGCACACATTTGGAGAATTTGCCCGGATGCTTGCCGAACACCGGAGTAAGTACAGCGAAGCCTTCAACAGTATGTACAGCATTTATTTTAAGCTGCACTACCAGCAGAACATCGACAGAAATACAGCCATGAAGGAGTTAAAAGAATCCTTCACCAGACTGAAAAAAATCTAAGTAAGTACTGCATAAACATCAGACTGAAGGTGTATTTTTCTCTGAAGATTCCAGGTTTTTATTCAAAAATCCCTGGAATCTGATTCAGGACTGTATGCCGGCGGGCCATCGGGATTTCAGCCCCTTCTGCGATAATTATTCTGTTCTGAAGAATTCATCCGTTTTTGCAGAAAAAAAACTGCTGAAAATCCCTTATACCGGAAAATACAGACGCAAAAATAGCTATATGCTATATCACAATAATTTCTTTATTATTTTTAAAAAACTTTAAAACCGTTTTTAAAACTGACAGAATATTAATTATTGGACGTATCTCAGCTCAGAATTCAGCCAAACCGTCGCATATAAACATGACTAATACCTGTCAGCCATTAAGGAAGTGCCACCATGATATCTATTATTCAGCCTCCGGAAGCAATGGCCTTGCTGTCACAGATTGAAACCGAAAGTTTATCCAATTCAGATTTCGGGGATCTTTTTGATTTATACCGCAACTGCTCACTCGCAGTTCTCAACAGCGGAGCATTAACAGATAACGCCAAAGAACTGCTGGATCGCTATGAAGACTTTAACATCAATATTATCTCCAATGAACGAGGGGTCAAGCTTGAACTTATAAACCCGCCAAAATCAGCTTTTGTCGATGGTGAAATTATTTCTTCTATTCAAGTGAATCTTTTCTCTGTGCTTCGGGACATCATAAAAATCAGCCGTCTGTCAGCCAGACACATTCTGCCAGACGGAATTGATGAAGCCTCGATTAAAAAGAGCAAGCTCACTACCAATGTTATTTTCACCATTCTCCGTTCCGCCAACATTCTGATTCCCGGCAGAAATCCGAATACTGTGGTATGCTGGGGAGGACATTCAATTAATAAGACCGAATATGACTATGCCTACAAAGTCGGAATTCAGTTGGGGTTAAGGAAGCTAGACATCTGTACCGGCTGCGGTCCGGGAATAATGGAAGCTCCGATGGTCGGCGCAAATTTCGGACAGGCCATGCAGAATTCAAGAACATGCAGATTCATAGGGCTCACTGAACCTTCAATAATAGCAGCGGAACCGCCTAACCCGATGGTAAGCAATCTGGTAATACTGCCGGATATAGAAAAGCGTTTGGAGTCATTTGTGAGAGTATGCAATGCTCTTATCGTCTTCCCTGGAGGGCCGGGTACCGTAGAGGAACTGCTCTATATCCTATCCATAAAACTTATGAAAGAAAACAGGCACGAACAGATACCGCTGGTTCTCACCGGTCCGAAGGAATCAAGGGAGTATTTTGAATCCATCAATTCATTTATCGCTGCAACCCTTGGTGAAAAAGCCACCAGACTTTATAAGGTAATTATCGGGGATCCTGTTGCAGTAGCCACAGAAATCAAAGAAAAACTGAAAATGGTTAAGGATTACCGCACCCTCAACAGTGATGCCTACTGCTTTAACTGGACAGTGGTCATTCCTGATGTACTGCAAGTTCCTTTTGTTCCTACTCATGAGAACATGGCATCTTTAGAAATAAACCGGGATCTGCCGCCACACATTATGGCTGCCAACCTGCGCAAGATTTTCTCAGGTATAGTATCAGGGAATGTTAAGGAATTCGGTATAAAACAGGTGCAGGAAAAAGGTCCTTTTGTCATCCATGGTGACAGCGACATCATGCAGGCAATGGATAATATTCTGCAAAGCTTTATCAAACAGGGACGTATAACTCTTTCCAAGAAAAAATACGAACCATGCTACATTATCGAAAAGTAATTCCGGCGGCAACATTCAACAATTTTCCCTCAGATAAATTAAACCGCCAGCTCCACACGGAGCAGGCGGTTTAATTTACTCTCCGGCATTACCGTTTTCTTTTCCGCCACCGGCCATAAGCCTCATGGCATTAAGCACGGCGAGAATCATCACCCCGACATCACTGAATACGGCAAACCACATTCCTACAACTCCCCATGCTCCTAGAAGAAGAATAAGCATTTTCACTCCGATGGCAAAGAATATATTCTGTCTTACAATGTTCATAGTTTTTCTGGCGATCTTCATGGAAAGAACCAGTTTTGCAGGTTCATCATTCATGATAACCACGTCTGCAGACTCTATAGCCGCACCGGAACCTATTCCTCCCATGGCAATACCGACATCAGCAAGAGCCAGTGCCGGAGCATCATTAATTCCATCACCGACAAAGGCTGTTCTGCCCCTGCTGTTTCTCTCGCGGTTGCCGGCTATCTCCCTTTCGAGTTCTGCAAGCTTATCCTTTGGAAAAAGATCAGCATGATATTCAGTTATACCCACAGCAGTGGCTACCTCACCGGCAATATGACAGCTGTCCCCTGTCAGCATTACCGTTCTGATTCCTAGTTCATTCAACCCTCTGACGGCGTCGGCACTGTCGTTTTTTATGGTATCAGCAAAATATAGACAGCCGGCAAAAATCCTGTTCTCCGCAATATACACACATGTTCCGGATTTCTCTTCCTGCACGTTTTCAGGAAGTCCCTTTACGGCACAGTCAAGCATCATCTGATAATTACCGACAATAATTTCAGATCCGGCCACATTCCCCGAAAGCCCGCGGCCGGCAGATTCCCGGATATCCTTTACCGGAAGCAGATGAATACTGTCTCTGGCAGCAGCCTCCATAAGGGACACAGCTAAAGGATGCGATGAATATTGTTCAAGAGAGGCAGCTTTGACAAAAAGCCCCCTGTCATCTGCAGGTACAGCAGACGTTATTCTTTTTAGACTGAATTTACCGGTGGTAAGAGTCCCGGTTTTATCCAAAAACATGGTGGAAACACGGCTGAAAGCATCGAGAAAATTACTTCCCTTAAACATTACCCCATGTCGAGCCAGCTGCCCTATTCCCCCAAAATACGAAAGCGGAATGGAAATCACCAGGGCACACGGACAGGACACCACAAGAAATATCAGGGCTCTCTTCAGCCATTCACTGAAAGACTCCCCGAAAACAAATGGAGGAACTGCCGAGAGAAGCAGCGCCAGAATAACCACTACCGGAGTGTAGTAGCGGGCAAATGTGGTAATAAAATTCTCAGTATGTGATTTACGTTCTCCGGATTCCTCAACCATTCTGATTATTCTAGCCGCCACTGACTCATCAGCCTTTCTGTTTACAGCTACCCGGATTACCCCGTCAAGAACAACACTGCCGGAATAAACCTCTGATTCAACAGTTCTAAAAACGGGAACGGATTCTCCGGTTATTCCGGACATATCCAGATTGCCCGAACCGTCCCTGATGATACCGTCACATGGTATTCTCTCCCCCGGACGCACCACAATAACGTCACCAGGATTAACGGCTGAGGCCGGTACCTTAACAAATGAATCTCCAACACTCATATTCGCTGTTTCCGGACAGATATCAAGAAGAGCTCTGATTGATCTACGGGAGCTGTTCACCGCTCGGTTTTGGAAATACTCACCTATCCGGTAAAAAAGCATCACCGCCACAGCTTCAGGATACTCTCCGATAATAATCGCTCCACCTGAGGCGATGGACATCAGAAACTCTTCACTGAACAGATTTCCCTTAACCCTCTTAACGGCCTTCACAATAATCTCCGCCCCGGTAAGCACATAGGCAAGCATCAGAAGAAAAACCGCCAGATAATGAATAAAACCAGAAGATCCTGCATAGTAAAGTATCAATCCGGCAACAAAAACCGCACTGCTGATACCCAGCCAGCTGATGGTAGATAGTCCGGGAAAAAACGTTTTTTCTGAAGCATTCCCTTCATCTTCATGAATATTAGTTTTCTGATTAAGATTAATCGATACAACAGAAACCTCTGGCTCATATTTATGCACAATATCACTGACCAGTGAGGTAAGGCGTATCGCAATATCAGCACTGTCAGATAACATCTCAGGTTCATCACTCTTCTCATTGTGATTTTCCCAGATCGTACTGCTGAAAAAAGCCTCTCTGTCGATGGTAATACTGATTATTCTGGTAAGAAGACTGTAATCTGCTTTGGCTATGTAGGGAATATCACGGAGAGCATACACAATAAGTGCGGAACAGTGCGGACAGTCAAGCTCCGGTGTTAAAAATCTGTAAGTATTTTCATCAGAAAACAAATCACTGCTACGGTTTTCCTCAGGAATTTTCTCCATACCGCCAGCTCCGGCATATTCATGAACAGACGAAGAAGATTCATCCTTCTGCTGACTTACTGCACCAACTCTGAAGGCTTTCTGTCCTGCTGCCGGAATCACCTTTTTAATTCCGACCGGACTACAGTTATTATCCACTGAGGTGATTCTTGAAATAACGAACGAGCCGGAACTCTTTTTTTTCACATTCGCGTCTGTTGCACCGGTAGCTGTTTTCACTCCGTTTTTCCCGGAGATTCCGGTACGGCTATCAGAACTATTTTCAGATACTTTCTTTACTTCATGAATATCCAGATTTCTATCGTGATCTACGCAACAATCACCATCCATACAATATATTCCTTGCTAAAATTATTCCCTCTATATATTGATATATTTTAACATTAGTAAAAAAATTGACATGGATCATAAATGGCTTTTTTTTGCAGAAAGAGGTAACCTGTTTCATACCTGAACAGCCTGACAAACGACAATAAAAAAACCTCCTATCTTTGTGATAAGAGGTTCCTGTTGTTACTCAGCTTTTCCACCTAATTCAGCAGGAAAGTTGAAATTATTATAATAATTTTTCAAAAAACTAGGCCAGAGTAATTCTTGCGAACTTTCTCTTACCTACCTGCCATACGGCACTGCCCCGGGCAACACTTAACTTGGTGTCGGACACCACGTTACTATCGCACTTAACCGCACCCTGCTTAATCATTCTGATAGCATCAGATGTTGAAGATACCAGTCCTCCTTCCTTAAGAAGGTTACCTACAGGTAATGAATCCTTACCATCAAGAGAAACTGTTACTTCGGGAATATCCTCAGGAATAGCGTTTTTAGAGAATCTGGTAATAAAGTCCTGATGAGCGGATTCAGCAGCCTCAGCACCGTGATAACGGGTAATAATTTCCTTGGCAAGATCAATCTTTACATCGCGAGGGTTGGTAATGCCTGCAGCAATGTTTGACTTAAAAGCTTCGATTTCCTTAATGGAGCGTTCACTCAGCAGATCAAAATAGTTCCACATGAGATCATCACTGATACTCATAATCTTACCGAACATGTCATTAGGAGCATCATGAACCCCGATGTAGTTACCGGCACTCTTACTCATCTTTTTAACACCGTCAAGACCTACAAGAAGAGGCATCATAATTGCAACCTGCTGAGAAATACCTTCCTCCTTCTGCAATTCTCTGCCCATCAGCAGATTGAATCTCTGATCTGTACCTCCAAGTTCTACGTCTGCCTTGAGATGAACAGAGTCATAAGCCTGAAGCAGCGGATAGATAAATTCATGAATTGCAATTGACTGACCGGCGGCATAACGCTTCTTAAAGTCATCACGTTCAAGCATTCTGGCTACAGTCTGACGTGAAGCCAGTTTAATCATACCTGAAGCACCGAGCTTTTCCAGCCATTCGGAATTATAAACAATCTTAGTCTTTTCCTTATCAAGAATTTTGAAAGCCTGTTCAGCATAGGTCTGGGCGTTTTCAAGAATCTTTTCTCTGGAAAGTGGCGGTCTGGTGGCGTTCTTACCGGTAGGGTCACCTACGGCAGCAGTAAAGTCACCGATGATTAAAATAATCTCATGTCCCAGCTTCTGAAAAACCCTGAGCTTATTTAAAATAACAGTATGACCCAAATGAATATCAGGTGCTGTCGGATCCATACCGAGCTTGATTCTTAAAGGTCTGCCTTCTTCAAGCTTTGCCTTTAAACCTTCCATTGAAATTACTGAGTCGGCACCACGTACAATTTCAGACAAAGCTTCGTCAACTGAAATCATTAACAATCTCCATAAATAAAAAGCATGACGCCAGAGGACAGGATCGGTAAACTGTCTTACCAGCATCATTTATCATTATAGAAAGGACTGACCGTCATAATACCTGTAACCGTCCCGGCAATGATAAGGCTCCGTATTTAAATTAAACAGTGCCCCTACAGATATTTGCGAAAATCGTCTTTAACTATCAACAACAAAAAAAATAATAAAATATCCTGCATTATAAATGCAAAGCGCTAATTTTACCATTGAGAAATTAGTAATCATCACTTTAATTTCCTTAACCCGGCAGGCTGGATTTTAATGGATTCGTTTTTCATGGACTTTATGTAATAAAATTATAACCGGAGACACGTAAGAAACCGGCTGATTCAGAAACATAGATATTTTTCTCAAGGAATCCCCTTCAAAGGAAAACAGCCTCTGAGGTTATTCCTACGGCCGGTGCCCGGTTTAATGATGACAATTACGGATGATAATAGAATAAATGGCTTTATACATAGGACTTATGTCAGGAACAAGCGCCGACGGCATTGATGCCGCTCTAGCTGATTTTACTCCAGGGAAAAAAATTCAAATGTTGGATACATCCTTTACGGCATGGACGGAAGAGGACAGAAGCACCATAAGCTCCCTATGCACACCCGGAGACAATGAATTACACCGGGCGGGACTTTTCAGCTGTCGCTATGCTGAAACCGCTGCCGGCGCAGTCCTGAAACTACTCCAAAAAAACGATCTTACCCCCGGTGACATCACCGCCGTAGCCTCCCACGGTCAGACAGTAAGACATGAACCGCAGAACGGCTTTTCCGTACAGATTGGCAATCATGCCATGCTGGCTGCTATTACCGGTATCGATGTGGTATGCGATTTCCGCTCTGCGGATATCGCTCTCGGAGGTCAGGGGGCACCGCTTGTACCAGCCTTTCATCAGGAAATATGTGCTCATCCCGATATTCCACGCTATGTTGTAAATATAGGCGGTATCGCCAATGTATCTGTACTTATCCCAGGAACAACAGTTACCGGCTTTGATACAGGTCCGGGAAACACCATTATTGATGCCCTTGCCAGAAAATACCTGAATCAGTACAGTGACTTTGACGGCAAAACCGCCGCCTCCGGAAAACCGGCAGAAGAAATTATCAACCGGATGATTGCTGAAACTCCTTATTTTATGGAACCCGCCCCTAAATCCACAGGTCGTGAACTTTTTAATCTCGATTATCTGGAGGCTTTTCCCGATCTTAAATCATTAAGCATCTCTGACCTTTTTGCAACAGTTACCGAACTCACCGCAAGAACAATTGTTGACGGCATCGGCATGTACCGGACCCCAGGAGAGATTTATGTATGTGGAGGAGGCAGCCATAACCCCCATCTCATGAAAAGAATCAGCGAACTTGCTCATAATGCAGGGCACCTGCTTACCGGGACCACAAATGATATTGGTGTTGATCCTGATTATCTTGAAGCTCTGGCTTTTGCCTGGTTGGGGTACAAATTTATCAACAAGGAACAAATTGATATGAGGGAAATCACCGGCACATCAGCCAAAGAGATTCTCGGAGCCCTTTACCCGCATCCTTAAAAAACAAAGGAATCATCAGACCATAGGAAGAAAGAACTGTTAAGAGTCTACCTTTAAATAGTATGTCGCAGAAAAATCAATTCTGCGACCGTCCGGAAAACCTCTTAAAATGCAAGCGCATTTACTGTGCAGTTCAGCCGTATTATTGCAGTAATCCGGCCATTGTCATCATTTTTACAACAATACTCCATGACACATATCCGAAAAATCATCAGTAACGCATCACACAAAAAATCCATGTATTTAAATAATGCCCATCTTAATCTATTATTAGGCATCTTGAAAAATCCATATAAAGAACAAAACAGCATCTTTTACAAGTAAAAATCGTCAATATAATTTAGAAAACCTTTTACATATCATATTTCAGAAAATATCAGACAATAATAAAGCTATGTAATACAAAATAAGTTATAATTGTGCGTCAGTTTTGCAGGCTTCCGAAAAAATATTCAGAAGCAAACTCCTAGAGAACAAGCATTTGTACCAGTTTTTCCAGGATAAACTGCTTAATTGCCAGCCAATCGACAGCAGATATCTTATAAAGGATATATAAATATATCCTCTGTCTGACACGGGAAAAATCATCAATACCTTATCCGGCAGAAAGTCATACTGAAAAAAATTTTTCGCCAGTACCGGAATAAGGCTAAAACATAATAACATTTAGGAAAAATTTCATGACAAAATCATTAGTTCCATTAGTATTACTCAGTGCCATTGCGATGGGATGTAATTCTACATCACCCGCTACTGCAAAAAAGAACTTCAGCTGGCAGCAACAGAATGATACCCCGGACAAAATATCATGTGTAAGAAGCGACTCAAGTACGCCTGTAACCATAACTGCAGACAAGCTTGACATGTCAGTTAATGACGGCAAAGGTTGTTTCGGTCGCGACGGCAAATTCTGCAATCTTAACATCTACCAGATTATGGTTGAAAGCTTTGTTCACGGAAAGAATGGTGCCAAAGGCGTTGACATCTCCTGGGGACCAAGCGATCATCAGGGTAATCTGAAGGGAATTATTGACAACTTATCACATATCAAAGCTTCAGGCGTTAATGCCATCTGGCTGACACCTATATTCACCACCACCGGTGTTGATGGTCAGGACGAAAGCTTTGATAAGCTTGACGGTACCGGCTACTACACCTCTGACTATTTCTCCGTCGATCCCCGCTTCGGTACAAAGGAGGAACTAAAGCAGCTGGTGAACAAAGCTCACTCCATGGGCATATATGTATTTCTAGACGGCGTTTTCGGTCACGCCAAAACCAACGTGGTAGCCACCAGCCCTAACGGCAATAAGCTGGTTCTTAACAGAATGTGCCGTGATATCAGCGGTTACGATGACAAGATGAGTCTCAAACTCGGAACCTGTTTCAAAGTTGACGAATCAATGGACTTTCTGAAAGAAGTTGCTACCTACTGGATCAAAGAGGTGAAAATCGACGGTTGGAGACTTGATCAGGCATATCAGTTAACAGGCAGCCAATGGAACCAAATCACCAAAGCTGTTGAAGATGAATCAGCTAAAAAGAGCAACACCTACACCTTTAACGGCAAAAAAGTACAGCCTTTAGGCTTCACCTTTGCGGAAATCTGGATAGAAGATCCAAAGGTAATCGAAAAAGACGTATTTGCAGACAAGGGGGTTCACGGAGCTTTCAACTTCCCGTTACGCTATCAGCTGGTGGAGGTTCTCGCAACCAGAGAAGATCCGTTCGCACGTAATGCCTGTTCATTACCAGCCAAGTCCATCAATGATGAAATCTTCATAAAAATGAAGGGCTACAGCGATGATGCCATAATGAACAACTTCATCACCAACCACGATACCGTCCGTTTCGGTGACCTTTTACAGCGTTCCAAATACGAAGTAGACGGTGTCAAGACTGATTCCTACTATCAGGCTCACCTCGCGGCTATCAGCTTCCTGGCCGCCACCTCCGGACCTTTGACCATATACTATGGTGATGAAACAGCTGACGATCTTTCCGGATTCAGCTTCAAGCCGGACAACTGCGCGAGATTAAATCAGTGTGACGACCACGTATCAAGAACCAATGGTCATGTAACAAATCTGACACCTGAAGAGAAAAATCTGCAGCGCAATGTAGCCAAAGTACTAAAATTAAGAGAAAAGCACAAGGCACTAACCAACGGCAAAAGAGTACACCTCTTCAGCGATCATACTCTGTACATCGACTTAAAACAGTACAATGGTGATAATGTGCTGTTTGTTCTCAATAGTGGCAGTTCAGCGAGAGATATTACCATCACTGCTGATGTATGGGGTAAGCTTGGTCTAAATTCATGCACCATGAAGTCACTCGCAGGAGGCAGTGTTAACAACAACGTTATCACATCTCCAGCTCTATCCGGTACCTTTATAGGTCTGAGCTGTAAATAAGCATCATCAAGTGTTTTTCTGCTTCAGAGAAAAAGACTTCCGGAAATAGAAAACACTGTTAATACATATAAACAGGTTAATCTCCATAAAAAGGAATTAACCTGTTTTTCTATACTCTTTTATTACCATTTCAACTTAGTATTTCTAGTGTTATGTATTTTCAAACTTAACTCTCCGGAGCCACTGCAATTACTGCTACTCAAAATATACTCAAGCATACTGAGAGATTGAAGTCCTTACGGATGATTGAAGTCCTTACGGATACTTCTTACTGTTTCAACGTGTATGCTTTGGCTATTGCAAGCAATACGCTACTCACAAGTTCTTGTACACTCCACAGTCG
>OMYE01000092.1 GCA_900315145.1 uncultured Pseudomonadota bacterium
CATACCTACACGTACGAAACAGGTAACAATACCGGTATCCTGACAAAGAGGACGATGACCGATGGCACACATCTTGGAGTTTACCAGAATCTGGGCGATGGCGTTCTTGGCTGCCGGATTCTGTTCTCTTTCATAAGCTTTTTTCAAAGCTCTCACGAAATCAACTGGGTGATAATAGGAAATATACTGCAGAGCATCGAAAATGGAATCGATAAAGTCCTGCTGCTTAATTACTGTCATGAACTGCTCCCTTATTTAACAAGGATTTAAAGACTTTTCATTCAGCGCTTTTATAAAAACAAAAGCCCCGAAAAACCAAAATCTAAGTAAAAAATTTTCTCACAATTATAGCATTACCCGGACACTCTCTCAATAATACAGCCGGCCTGAACACCTTATAATTCATATATTGGAAAGATTTTGAGAGATAGTCCGCTATTTTGGTCAAATTACAACCGGGCATTCTTATAGATGTGAACATATAATTCCTGCCAATTGGAATAATTTAGGATCAATCATTATAATTTTTGTAGTTGTTAACAAAGCATTTGATTATAGTGCTCATTATTCAGTTCCAGATAACTTAAAGAGATGATTCAATGCTTACCATTTATCAATTGGTGATTTTGGATTTTTATATAATTGTGCATGTGAAAAAGTTAAACTCAAAGTTTCAAAAATTTTAAAGCTTCCAACAAATCTAGATCCAGATGGAAAAATAACGCAGTTCTTTATTTTTGCTGTGAAAGATCTGAGAAATGCGATAGCTCACAACAATGTTATTTTTGATACTAGATTTAAAACAGGTGAAATCAATAACCGACTTATCGATTTATTGAAAAAGGAAGTAGGAATTTCAAATATTAATTTTGATTACATGGATGCATACGTCATTATGATCACTCATTTTCTGAAAAAAATGGGAGAGACCAAGACATCTTGCAAACAATTCCTGACATCATATCAGTCTCTTACTGAAAATTTTAGAAGAGAGTCACCTTCCAATATATGTGCTCAAGTGCCTGGAACTCAGCATAGGACGAATATGACAGCATTACGTGAATTTATAACTTCTTGCAAAACACAGCGAAAATTTGTAGTATATTAAGTATGAATTGCGGTGGACGTCTTCGGACTACACCTAGAAGAACCTGATGCGTCGGGTTCTTTTTTTTATAAATACCAACTACTTCATTAAGTCGGTTTCAGGACAGACTGTAACAGAAACTTTCACATTGGTTAACTCATTACCATTATCATCTACAGCCACTAATTGAAGTTTGCTGTAATGAGTTTTAACGATGATAATATCAATATTCGCCTTTACGGATGATTCATTAACACTTTATGTACAGCTTGATTCCGGCTGTTTTCAGCGGTTCCAGTTCTGCATAATTGATACAGACTTAACATACCGGAAAATTATCAGCACATGTTTTTTGATACGGTCTGCATATTACGGAAGACGTCAACATCAAAAGATATTTCCCCTATAATATATCCTCTGCATGGTTGACGAATATAAACTGTCCGCAACTTCAATACGTATCAATCATGTATTTTCAGCCGCTTCAAATGACCGAACACCAAACACATCTGAAGCTGAAAAGAAAAAATCTAAACAAATACAAACCAATATATAAAAAAAATAAAAGAATTATAAAAATATAAAAAATGAATATAAAACTGATTAAAAGAAAAATACTACCATAAGGCAGCCATCCGGAAAACCGTCCGGTAATACATGGATGCCATGTTGAACAAGGATGTACTCTATGAATAATCTGCAGTCTGTATCTGAATCCGGTTTTAACGGACGGACATCTTTCACCGGATATGGAAAAACAGTAATTACCGGACTTATCTTATCATTTTTAGGAATGTTTCCCGTCTGTTCCTCAGCCACCGGATTTCTGTACGAAGGGAATATGGAGGAGCTTATTGAAAAAAACGGTGACAGAGCAATAAAGCAGTGTGCCGAAAAGCACGATCATAATTCCTGTTCTATAGCAGCGCATACCTTTTACTACAAATACCGCAACTACAACAAGGCAATACCTCTTTTCAATGAGCTCTGCGACAAACATGATAAACATGCCTGTTTTCTGTTAGGTGCCCACTATTCAGAAAGAAACAATAACACCGAAGCCGGGAGATACTTTACCAAAGCCTGTCATCTGAATAATCCGGCCGGATGTTCAGCAGCTGCCGATATACTAAGCAAGACCCAGAACTCATCCAGTCTCGCCGACGTTCAGAAAAAACTCTGTGACGAAGGCTCCATAAAAGACTGTCAGAAGCTAGGTATCTATCTTGCAGGAACCGGTAAGAAGGATCAGGCCATGCGTTTATTTGAAAAAACCTGCCAGCTTAATCAGCAGGAATACTGTATTGAAGCCGTGTCGTTTTTTGAAGAAAAAAAAGACAGAATCTATACAGATAAAATGTACCAGCTTTCCTGCAATCGTGATGTCACATACGGATGCTATAAACTGATGCAGGAGAATATAGCCAGAAAGAATGAACCGGAAACACAGAAATATGCAGTCAAAGCCTGTAACACCGGAACAACCGAGGCCTGCATCTATCTTGCTGAATACTATTTTGAAAAACATAACAATCCTAATAAGGCCAAAGGGTACGCCTTAAAGGGATGCGAACTGAAATCAGGTAAAAGCTGCAATATTGCCGGCAGAATACTTACAGATCAGGGAATGGATCAGCACAGCAGACAGTATTTCATCAAAGCCTGCAATCTGGATGATTTTGAGTCCTGCGGTGCTGTAGCGGAAATCTCCATAAAAAACAAAAACTACAATGATGTGGAGAAGTACGCCAGAAAGGCCTGTATCGAAAAAAATGCTCTGTCCTGTTATACCATGGGACTGAAATACGAAGCCCAGCATCAGCCGGAAAAGGCACATAAAAACTTTATCAGAGCCTGCAATTTAGGTGAGAACCGGGCCTGTGCAAAAACAAATAACATGCTCTAAAAAATAACGTCATTAGTGGCAGAATTATTTCTGCCGACATCAAAAAAAATGGAGTGCCCCCGGAAGTTGAACAAACTTACGGGGCTTTTTTACAAGCATGTCCGATCAGAAGTACAACAAAATTCTCTTATCCGCTTTTTTGATCTTCTTATCGAGTTTTCAGATCTTATTTGGTAAGAAGAAGCAGTGTATGCGCAAGGCCTATACCATCCTTCTCCTTATACACCTTAAAACCTATATCGGTTACCATTTTCAGGAATTCATCAGAATGGTAGAACCGGCTAACTCCGTTGGCAAGTGCAGTAAAGTAAAGACTGTTGGCCTCAATTACCAGTCTGGCTATATCATTGGTCTGCCGGTCCCCGAATATTTCACAGACGGCAAGCATCGCCCCGTCATCCATGGCGTTGTATACCATGGTCAGGACATCCACAATCTGATCATGACTGAAGCAGTCAAGGAACTGACTCATCCACCACAAATCACCATCAGTAGGAAGAACAGTGGATTCATCCAGAATATTTACCGGATAGGTGTCAATCCTTTCAGAAAGTCCGTGTTCCAGGACATTGTTTTCAGCAAGTTCACACTGCTGCGGTAAATCAATTATAGTAACCCGGACATCCTTATCAAAATTAGCCGCCTCTATGGCAAACCTGCCGGTATTGCCTCCAATATCGTTTATATGGGTAAATTTTCTTTCGCGGAAAAGAACCGGCAGAATCAAGCCGAACACATTATCCGAATAGTAATGATCAAAGTTAAACCACGCTTCACGTGATTTTGGAGGCAGTGAACTGATGAAAGGATAAATGGTGTTATAGCTTGAAGTGAATACCTTAAGCCCCTTCGGACTGCCGTTCTGCAGGGACTCCGGCAGATACTTAAGACCCTCGTAGCAGAGGTCGGCGGAAAAATCCAGATTCACATTGGTCATCCGGTCATTGGCGAGATAGTGACAGACCTTGGTCGGTGTATAGCTACCGTCATCATTACAGATAACCAGGTCAGCCACTACCGCCAGATCCATCAGAACGGAAACAGCATAATCACTGATTCCGGCAATTTCCGCCAGTTCCCCGCGACTTACAGATTCACAGCAGTTCATCTTTCCGAAATGCGCCAGAATACCGAAACGCTTCATGGATACCACTGCCTGAAAAATAAAAGGACTGACGGCCAGATACTGTGCCTTCTGTAAAGCCTTTACCGCACTCATGTCGTTGTAATTCTTCTGAGTCATAGTTTTTCCTCTGACTTTTTTCTGATTCTTCTTAATATAACCCTGACAGCATATTCACCGCCGAACATCATTCCCAGCAGTATGTAGGAAATCATGCCGTTGTACAGAATCCACGTCTCATCACTGCAGCAGACGGCCGTATATGCGGAAATAGAACCGTTAATAATAAAAAATACACACCAGACGTGAGTTACCTTCCGGCAGTATTTCCGGAAAAAATCATCACGCTCCTCCTTTTTAACCGTAATGGAGGCAAATAATTCAATAACCGGAGTTCTTCCCGGAAGCAGACTGCCGGCAAAAACGGCGAAAAAAGAACCGGTAATGAGAAGCGGATACATTTTCACCACGGCAAAATCACCGCTCCACCAGAAAAATCCCGCCATTATCAGTACCGCTACAAACACCAGTATCCGGTGATACCTGCCGGTAATCTGATGCTTTTCCGGCTTTCCGGCAATTCCTGCAAAATGAATCACCGCCATTCCCAGTATCAGCAGGGTTACGGTAAGAGTTGCATCTTTTCTTATCCCTAAGTACACCAGAAAAGGAAACAGAAAGCCGAGAACAGCACCGCATATCCTGAGCGGAACAACCGGAGAAAATCCTTTTTTCACAAGAATCTCCTTTCCACTGATTCAGGTAAATCAGATGAAGGTAAAAGTGTCTCTCCGTCTCCTGTTACCATGTCATTATTCCAAAGGCCAGTCGACTTTAAATATCAGCGATGTATTCACACCGCCGAAAGCAAAATTATTGCTCATAACGTAATCCGTATGCAGGGAGATGCCGTTACCGGTAATATAATTAAGTGCAGCGCAGGCATCATCCGGCTCCGAAAGATTAAGATTAGGAGCAAACCAGCCGTCCCGCTGCATCATTATAGTTAATATAGCCTCAATGGCTCCGGCTGCACCTAAGGTATGTCCCATGTAGCTTTTAAGTGTTGCTATAGGGATTTTCGGGCCCATAACCCTGAAGGTGGCCTTGCTTTCCGCAATGTCTCCGGCAACCGTACCGGTACCGTGGGCATTGATATAACCGACGGCTGATGCATTAATCCCGGCATTATTCAACGCCTGGCGCATACATATTTCCATATACTCAGACGACGGATTGGTGATATGAGTGGCATCACAGTTGGTAGCGAATCCTGCCACCTCGGCATAAATTCTCGCCCCGCGGGATACGGCATGGTCATAATCCTCCAGAATAAGAGTTCCCGCCCCTTCGCCGACAACAATACCGTCACGTTTTTTATCAAAAGGCTTAGGCGTGGCGCTAGGTGTATCGTTAAGCCTGCTGGCAGAATACATGGCATCAAATACTCCTACCGTAAACGGACTGAGCTCCTCCGCCCCTCCGGCAATCATTACTTTGTGAGCTCCGCTTTTAATACATTCAAAGGCGTAGCCGACAGCCTGGGAGCCGCTGGTACAGGCAGTGCTTGTAGCAATAATTCTGCCGTGAATACCGAAAAATATAGCCAGATTTACCGCCACGGTGTGTGGCATCATCTGAACATAGGTTGATGCATTAAGTGCAGTAACGTTCTTTCCGGTAATAAAATCCGCACAGTCACACATTGACTTAAAACTGCCGCCTGAACTTCCGTATGCCACCCCGGCGGTTCCGTCACTTAAACACTCAGCACCGGTTAAGCCGGCATCGGCAATAGCCTGTTCTGTGGCAGCAGCTGCCAGAATCCCGACCCTCCCCATGGTTCTGATTTTTTTTCTGGGGTAATCCGGGAGTGCTCCAGTGACCGGAGCACCAAGTCTCGAGAACATGCCGTACTCCCCGAGTTCATCAATAACTTTGACTTTATTTGTCCGGGTCTTAAGACTGCTGCGACATTCATCCAGAGAGCAGCCTAAGGGAGAATAAAGCCCCATTCCGGTAATCACCACTCTGGTCATCAGCACATCCCCCCGTTAATATTAATATTCTGTCTGGTTATGTACCCGGCATCCTTACTGAAAATAAAGGAAACAAGTGCCGCCACCTCCTGAACAGTCCCCATTCTGTTGAGAGGCACCATCGGGAGAGCTCTTTCCCTGACCTCATCGGAAACCATTCTGGTATCAATAATTCCGGGAGATACCGTATTAACCGTTATATTTCTTCTGGCTAGCTCAAGGGCCAGTGATTTACAGGCGGCAATGATTCCACCTTTAGATGCACTGTAGTTGGTCTGCCCCCGGTTGCCTATCACCCCGGAAACGGAAGTTATAGCAACAATCCTGCCGCCTTTTCTTAATTTTATCATCGGCAGAAGTGTCGGTTGAACAACATTAAAAAAGCCGTCAAGATTCGTAGTAAGCACCCTGTCCCAGACCTCTCCGCTCATACCGGGCATCGGCATATCATCAGCAATACCGGCGTTACTCACAACCCCCCAGTAAGCGCCGTTTTCAGCTATATCATTCTCTATAACCTTTAAGGTCTCCTCACGACTGCCGACATTAAAACGTAAAACAACCGGTTCCCTGCCGGTCTTCTCAGCAATAACCTTCTGTAAATAAAGCAGGGCTTCATAACCACGATCACTGAAACAGTGCATGGCAGGAATAAATCCGTCCATAGCAAGCTTTAAAGCAATAGCCTGACCGATATCAGAGCTTGCTCCGGATATAAGTACTCTTCTGTTCAAATCATCCATTTTTCAACCTGCATAAATTATCATTGCGGGACATATAACCTGCGGAGTGATTTCTCAACCAGACGGTGGACAGGCTGTTACAAAGAGTGTCCAAAGCACTAAACCGCTCGGCAGCCGCAACACATTATCCCCCCGGGCATTAATCCTGCTAATTATGTCATTATTGAAATGATTTATCAGTGAAATACCGGATAAAATTGCCAAAAGTTTTACCTTACAAGCAATATACGCACTTTATGGAGAAAAAAAAGACTGATTATAAATCAGGACAACGGTACCAGGAGGCATTTCTCAAAGTATATCCACCTGATAAGTCCATCATCAGAAAACGGGACATAAAATCCCTTGACCAGGAAAATCCCACCAGGCAGAACCGAAAACTCCCACCTGACTGCAAATCAGATAACAGTTATAAATCCGGTGATACCGG